>JACCVS010000021.1 GCA_013698055.1 Acidobacteriota bacterium | reverse complement strand
CGACCCGGAGATGAGGACGCTGGAAATCGAATTTCTAAATGGTGGGGTTTATCAATATTCCAATGTCCCCGCCCATGTCCACAGCAGCTTGATGTCGGCAAGTTCTCACGGAAGTTATTTCGCTGCTTACATCAAAAAGGGTGGGTACTCGTACAGAAAAGTCAGGTGAACCCGTCTTGCTATAACTTTCTACCAGGGCATGGTTGGGGCGATTGTCCCTTTTACCTTTCGATGAGGAAGTTGCTTGACCTGAGAAAATAATGCGCTATAAAATGCGTGGCACAAAGGATGGATGCTGAATTTATCTGTCCAAGAGCGCCGGACGGGGTGAGGACGCCCGCGCGCGCCTCACACGTGAAAACTTGTGAAATGAAGGCGGCGGATGCACCATGCGTTCGCCGCTTTTCTTGTGTCTCGAACAAATGTCAAATAAGAGTCACTACACTTGCTCTGACTTATCTTTCTGCGCCGCCTGTTTCTCGCGCTCATATTCCTCACATGCGTCTCTGACAGCTTGAGGATACATCAGATAAGCGATCCGGTCTGATTGGCGTAGTTTCAAGAGCTGTTCGATATAATTATCCACTTCAAACTCTGCGGGGAGTTCGTCGTCCACTTTAATCTCCAATTTCGAATAGTCGAAAGGTCAAGCGTGAGTGGCTGAGAGAATTGTGGATGAAGGGCGCGGATTCTATTTCATTAGAAGGGGGAGGTCAATCCAAATTACATTTCGTTTTTCATTAGGTAGCTCACCGCAGCGTATTGCTTTGCATACATCCTCTATTTGCGAGATTGCTCTCCGCTAAGACAATAAAGTTGTTAAAGTAGTACCAAGTTGTGAAATCAAACTCGCGGATTTTCGCCATCACC
The DNA here is from genome assembly GCA_013698055.1 of Acidobacteriota bacterium. Classification (GTDB taxonomy): domain Bacteria; phylum Acidobacteriota; class Blastocatellia; order Pyrinomonadales; family Pyrinomonadaceae; genus QHXM01. Next base: position 2,122 of record JACCVS010000021.1, on the reverse strand, counting down.
CGTATCATAAGAAGGGCATCGAGAAGCCCTTATCCGGAGTGGCCGCACCGGCTGGAGATCAACTACATCTACAACGTGCCCCCAGCCGACGGCATACCCGTGAACGAGATCAGCGACGAGCGCGAGCTTACCAAGTCCATCAGGCAGCAGACGTGCATCAGCCTCAGAGACGCCGAGTTCAAGCGATCGTGGGACATGCTGATGGCAAGGCATGCCGAGCTTCAGGGGTAGCATTAAAGGGCGCGCTGATCGACGCCGGCAGGTGCTGGAGGCCCCGGCTCGAGGTCTATGCGGCCAGAAGCGATCTCAAGTTCATAGGCGAAAGTAATTGCCGCACCGCAGGCGACAACACCTTGACGCTTATGGCAGCTATGCCATATATTTTAGGCAGATTTGCCGTCATATAGGAGGTGGCATTATGGAGTGGCAGGAGACAATCAACGCGCTGGGCGGTCGCAGCGTCCTGGGCAAGGGCGTCGTCTCGGGCGCAGCGTTCGTCGAGAGCGTCGAGCGCGGGTTGCCGCGTAGCGCCATCACCGAGCTGAAGCGCTTCAGCCACCTGTCCGACTCCGACCTGGCGGCGGTTATCCCGCGTCGCACGCTGACGAGCATGAGGCGCTCCCGCAAGCTCACGACCGAGCAGTCAGATCGCATCGCGCGCATTGCCGGCATCGTCGCGCTCGCGCAGCGCGTCTTCGGCGACGCCGACGCCGCGCGCGAGTGGCTGCTCGCGCCGAACCCGGCGCTTGAGGGTCAGATCCCGCTGCGGCTGCTGCGCACGGGGAGTGGCGCGCACCTGGTCGAGGCCGTCCTCATCCGTATTGAGTACGGAGTTTATGAGTGATGTTCGCGTGGCGTCTGGCGAGCGGTAACTATCCGCCTCTGACAGGGGAAGGCGCGCGGCTCGTCGGCGGCAGGTGGAACTCACCGGGACGGCCCCTCATCTACGCGTCGGAATCCCTCGCCCTCTGCCTGGCCGAATGCCTGGTCCACGTCACCGGCAGCCTCCCCCTGAACTACGTCGCCTTTAAGATTTCATTTCCCGACGGCGAGGCCGAGGAGCTGAACGTAAAAACGCTCAAAGCCGGCTGGGAGCGGGACCTCGCGCGAACGCGCGCCACCGGAGACAAGTGGTGGGCGGGGGCGCGTAGCCTAGCCCTGATCGTACCGAGTGTGGTGTTGCCGGAAAGCAGGAACATACTACTCAACCCGCAGCATCCGAGCGCGGCTCGGATGCGCCTGGTCTCACAACAGCCTTTCACGTTCGATCCGCGCTTGCGCCCCACCCGCTGAAAGGTGAATTCACGTCGCGACTTAACCTTCATGACCGACCCTATTTGTGGATCAACTAAAAGTTAATTTCAACTCTATTGTTACGTTTGAGAAATTGCAGGGGATGATGGTCACCTATTTTCGCGGGTAGTGGGAAAAGACTAAGCATTGAACATTCAGCGCTCCCCTTAGGCTGCCTTCTTACTTTCGATCACTAATCGCGCTATTTCCTGGCTAAAGTTGGCACACTCTTGATTGACCTGTATACCCTGAGGCTGATCAATCCTAAGCCGCTCACGCAGTCTCCCGGCGTGTGCGAGGGCCTCCTTGACCGATGCGTCTTCTTTCTGTGAAGGATGATTCGCCAGTACAACCATCAGCTCGCCAGCGATGAGAGCGATCTGGTCAATAAGTTCCGGTGTTAATCGTGAATGATGAAAGCGTGTGCTAACCAGTAATTCGTCTAATCTCGCGGAGAAGTGCTCGAGAGCGTGTGTGAAATGAAGTTGTCGTGCGGTGGCGAACACACAGAGATTTTATCACACGGGAAGGATCAGTTGAAGATTATTTTTATGCTTAGTACGATGTGCTATCTGTGACATAGGATTGATTATCGGACTCGATTGGTGCACATGATAGGCGGCCATTAATAGAGACCGCTGAGATGGGAGATGAGGTGGTTAGCTTCCTCACGTGTCAGCACGACGGGAATACCAACCGGGCGCTTGGCTCTTTCGATGCCATCAATGAATGGGAGTTCGATCTCTCAAACATCGCGGTCGAGGAAAAGGATCGCGGCGAGTGCTTGGTTCTGCGTAGAGGCAGCGACTTAACCCTCAGTGGCTAGATA
>JACCVS010000177.1 GCA_013698055.1 Acidobacteriota bacterium | reverse complement strand
CCAACATGTTCAAGTCTGCGCTGGCGCGCGGCGAGATGCGAATCATCGGCGCGACGACCATCACAGAGTACAAAGAGTATATCGCTGATGATGAAGCGCTGGCGCGTCGCTTCCGCATGGTCAAAGTCCAAGAGCCGACGCTCACGGAGACGCGCGCAATCCTGCTGGGTCTGCGCCCGCGTCTAGAAAAGAATTATTCGGTGACGATCTCGGACGACGCCATCAACACGGCGCTTGAGATGGCTCCGAAGTACATACGCAATTTGCACCTGCCGGACAAGGCCATTGGCTGGCTCGATACGGCTGCGGTGAAAGTTGAAATCAACGAGCCGCAAACGCTCATCGTTAAGCCCGAGCACGTCATTGACGTAATCTCGCAGGAATCGCGTATCCCGCGCGACATGATCTTCCGCGACACCAATGACCGTTTCACTAACATGGAAGCGGATTTGGGCAAGCGCGTGATCGGACAGAAAGAGGCGATCAAGGCTGTCGGGCAGCGGCTGCGTCTCAACAAGGGGCCGCTCAAGGAATCGCATTACAAGCCGGACGGCGTGCTGCTTTTCCTCGGGCCGACAGGTGTGGGCAAAACGGAATTGGCGAAAGCCGTCGCCGAGTTTATGTTTGGCGATGAAGAGAAGATGGTTCGCATTGATATGTCCGAGTACGGCGATGGAACCATCGGAATCGAGAAGTTGATCGGGATGCCGCGCGGCATCGTTGGAAGTGAGCGCGGCGGCATCCTGACTGAGCAACTGCGTGAGAATCCGTACACTGTTCTGCTGCTCGACGAAGTCGAGAAGGCTTCGCCTTACTTGATGAATCTGTTCTTGCAGGCTTTCGACGAAGGCTGGATGACGGATGGTCGCGGCAAGAAAGTTTATCTTTCGGATGCCATCGTCATCATGACCTCGAATCTTGGCTCGGAGAGTTTCAAGAAGTATGAGAAGCCGCTCGGCTTCGGTCAGAAGACGCTCGGCGACATGCGCGCCATCAAGGGCGAAGTCATGAAAGCCGCTGAAACCAGATTCTCGCCCGAGTTCCGCAATCGCATAGACGAGATTGTCATCTTTTCGCCGCTGATGATGGACGAGGTCAGGCAGATTGCCGTGATTTATCTCAACAAGCTGCGCAAGCAGATGGAGCGTCAGGGCAAAGAGGTCGAAGTGACGGAGCAGGCGATTGACCGTTTGACTGAGAAAGGTTTCAGCCCGGCCTACGGCGCACGCTTCCTCAAGCGGCACATTGACGAGAAAGTGAAACTCCCGATCACGACCATGTGGAAAGGCGCGTCGCGCTTTCTCGTGGACGTGGAAGACGGTGAGGTCACGATCAAGGCAGTTGACGAGATCAGCGCGGAACTGAATTAACAGTCTCGCTCTTCTTCTCTCAGCTTTCGCGTGTGAAAGGGTTTCAGTGATACAATTTCATTGAAGCCCTTTCGCTTTCTCTCCCGCCATCAATTTTCGCTAAGCCATTTTTTTTAGCTCTTACTTTTATGAATCAAAGATCAGTCCCGAATATGAATCTCAAGCGTCTCGCAAGCTCTCTCTTCCTTCTGTTTTGCCTGACTTCCCTTCCCATCTTCGCGCAGAATGAAAAGTCAGCGACGCCGACGCCGCCCAATGATGAGAAGGCTGAGAAAATCATCCAGAGCGTGGTCGAAGCAATTGGCGGGAGCGCTTACCTCAACGTGCGCTCGGTCATCGGGCGCGGGTTGTTCACGCTATACAAAGATGGGCAGTCGGGCATCCCCAGTACATTCATTGATTACATCATCTACCCGGATCGCGAGCGCACGGAGTTCAAAGGTCAGGAAGGCAAGATAATTCAGACCAACACGGGAGACACGGGCTGGCTCTACGATGGCGCGTCGAAATCTCTTAAAGACATGACGAAAATTCAGGTCGAGGATTTCAAGCGGTCAATACGGTCGAGCGTGGATTACCTGCTGCGCGGTGAGTGGCGCAAGGAGGGAGCAAAACTCTCTTACGTCGGTCGGCGCGAAGCCGGTCTTGCCAAGCGCAATGAAACTGTGCGCCTCACTTACCCGGACGGCTACGCGGTCGAATTCGAGTTCGGCGCGAAAGACTACCTGCCGATGAAAATTCTC
>JACCVS010000638.1 GCA_013698055.1 Acidobacteriota bacterium | reverse complement strand
GGCCCGAATCTTAAGCGATACTCATTGGAGTTAAGGAAGCCGTTAATCATCGTGCGATAATCACCCGTCTGGTTCATCGTCTGAATCCAGTTCAAGTATGAGATATCAGCGCTTCTCCTCAAGTAGCCGAAGTACTGCATGATGACGAATGCCTCATTGTAATACTTCTGATAAACTTCTACGCTTTCCACGAGTGAGCGCAAGACCTGCGCTCTGGTGAGAGTTCCATTCGTCAGTCCTGTAATCCATGTCTGTTTGCCCGGATGATTCGGCAGTCCAACGGTTTGCAGCAAGGCAGTCAGATAATTGGTCGAATCAGTTATCGAGCCGTACTTTGTCTGATAGTCCGCTCTCGTCATGAACTCCTGCACGAAAGCCACCTTGTTGGCTTCTAATTGCTCTGGGGAAAGAAACCCGCTGACTTTGGCTAAGTCAGGCATAAAGCCTTCGTAGAGTGGAACCTTGCCAACAATTGAATAGAAGCGATAGATGAAGTAGCCGCGATCCTGAAACTCCGGACTACGGAAGAAGCCGGATGAAACTTCGATGCGGTCACAGGGTTGGGCAATCGTCACGCCGCAGTTGCTCAGGACATTGAGCCAGCCCTGCAAACCGGCAGGCTCAGGCTCTCTACCGAGGAAATCTATGTAATGCTGGCGGACGAAGGAAATGCTCTGGTCTATCGGATTAGTGCCTGTCACCAGCTCACGATCTATGATCGTGATGGTGGCGGATGAGATTGTCCCAAGAGTTGCCCCGGAGGGATTGCTCAAAGTCAGCGTGAAGGTTTCAGCGCCTTCAGCATAAGCGTCATCCACCAGGGAGATGAAGATGCTCTTATAACTTTCCCCGGGCGCGAACCGCATTGTGCCGATCGTGGTGGCATAGTCGCAACGCGCAGATGCTCTCGCGTTAAAGACGTCGCAGGGAGTCAATCCGGCCTCGTCACTGGATGTGTAGTTGACTGTTGCGGGCTGAGATGCGTCACCTGAGCGCAGCACATTGATGGTGACAAACTCTTGGCCTTCGCCCACATTGTAGCTCGATTGCGTCAGACCGAGGACAAGCTGTGTTGACGTCGGCGTGGGTATAGGAGCAGGTGTCGGCGTTGGCGTGGGTACGGGCGTCGGTGTAGGCACTGGTGTAGGCGTAGGCGTAGGCATGGGTGTTGGCGTTGGAGATGGCTCAGTCGTGTCGAGGAGCCGTGCCAGACCCAGGCGAACAAAGCTGCCCACCGTATCAAAATCACCGCCAACCAAAAGGTGGTTGCCCGGCTGAATCAAAATCGCGTTAACACGGGCATGTCCGCCTGTGATTACTGGGCTGAGCGGATAAGTGTTGTCAAGGCTGCCGTCAGTGTTGAGCCGGAAGACGCGGTTGAGCTCCTGACCGCCGACTTGATAGACGCCCCCGGCGACAACTTTACCATCCGGTTGCAGAGCCAGCGCGCCGATGCCCTCATTGAGTGAGTGGGTGTTGGGAACGGCTGGATTAAACGAATTATCGAGACTGCCATCAGCGTTGAGACGCGCCATCCGGTCGCGCGTAGTGCCGTTGTAGAAGGAGAAATCGCCGCCGATGATGATCTTCCCATCGGGTTGCAGGATGAGCTTGCGGATAGCTGTGTTGAATTCATTTCCGCCAGTGCCTGTGCCTGCATCGAAAGTGGTATCAACGCTTCCGTCCGCATTGAGCCGCGCGATGTTGTTACGCGTTACGTATTGAGAATTACGCGAGACGTATGTAAACGTACCGGCCAGCAGCAGCCGCCCGTCGGGTTGAAACGTGAGCGCGTTAAAGCCACCGTCAATGACGATCAGAGGGTAAGTGTCGTCAAGGCTGCCGTTCGTGTTGAGTCGCCCAATCCTCGTGGAAAAAGAAGAACTACTGATGAAAGTGATGATCTTCCCATCCGGCTGAATGGCGATACCGTAGCCAGCGCCGTCTGGCGCGACGAAACTCGGATCAAGCGTGCCGTTGGAATTGAGCCGCGCCATGTTCAAATACTTGAGTTCCCCAATGACTTTACAACTGCCGGCGATGATGATCTTGCCGTCGGTCTGAAGCGCGATATGGGTAATCCTTGACGAAGCGTCGCAGGGGGAGGTAAAGGTCGGATCGGTCGTCCCGTTCGCGTTGAGCCGCCCGATGCCGTTGAGCCGTGAGGCGTTCAATTTGGTAATACCATTGTTGATGCCGCTGTAGCCGACGAGCAGTTTCCCGTCCGGCTGACGGACGATCGTATGCACTTCTGCATTGAGGCCCGGCCCGTTTGACTCGAACGAAGTATCGCGG
>JACCVS010000617.1 GCA_013698055.1 Acidobacteriota bacterium | reverse complement strand
GCACTATTTCCTGCCTCCGAGTTCGCGCGCGAACCATACACGCCCGAGCGTGTGATCGTGACTCTGCTCTACTTCAAGTGCTGTGCGCCACGCGCTTCCGACCGCGAACTGGCTCGCGCCATCGGCGCTGCCACAGAACATCCATTGCATCATCAGACCGTCAAGTCTTTGCTCGAGCGTTTCTTCTTCTGGCAACACAAAGAGTTTCATGGCCGCATCAACTATCCTGTCCCATCAGACATTCACGCGCGTCGTCTTGAGATGGTGCGCCTACATGTTCAAGGCTTCAGCGACTGCACCATTGCGACACTTCTCGCCTGTCATAGAAAGACCATCGCGCGTTGGCTCAAACGCTGGCGCGGCGAAGTTGCGCGTCAAGAACAGAAGGCGCGAGCCGAGATGCAAAGCTGGCTTTTTGACATCTCGTGCGCGCCGCGCCACCACGCGCGCAAGGTCAACTTTGGCTTTATCCATGCCACGCTCCAACTCCAGAAGAAGTATGGCTACGCCGGCTGGTTCCGCATCCAGGGACTGCTCCGTAGCGAATACAGCATCGAGTTGAGTGAAAGCACCGTCAAGCGCGTGATGCGCTTGAATCGCAGACTGCACCTCGCTCCACATCGCCCGGTTAAGGTCATGACCCGCGATGCGCGCGAAGGCCCGCCTGTGAGCCGTCATCCCTTTGAGCACACCTTTATCGATATCCGATACTTGGACGCCAAGCCTGAAGGTCGCCAGCTTTATTCGACTCTCCTGCTCGAAGGCTTCTCGCGTACCATCCTTGCCGGTTCGCTGACGCGCCGTCAGGACTTGGGCGTGATCCTGCGCCTTTATTACCTGGCGCTGGCTCAGTGGGGCTGTTGGGCAGAGGTCATCAGTGATCACGGCGGGCAGTTCCGCAGCCACGCCTTTGCAAGGGTCAACCGCAGGCTTCTGATCAACCATGAGATGTATGAGAAAGGACATCCCTGGCAGAACCTCATCGAAAGTCAGTTCGGTATTCAGGCCCGCATGGGCGAGTACCATTGGGAAAGATGCAAGAGTGTTGATGAAGCCGTCGAGTTCCATCATGAGCTGATTCATGACCACAATCGCCTTCAGCACTTCGCGCATCGCAAGCGCAACGATCAGAAGCGTGCGCCGCTGGAAGTCTTGGGACAGGCCACAGGGCGCGCCGTTGATGCGGCCACGCTGCATCGAGCTTTTAGTCGGATGGCATGGCAGCGCAAGACTGATGCGCGAGGCTTTGTGCGCGTCAACCGCTGGAAGATCTACGTCGAAGAAGGTCTGCCACGCACTCCCGTACAGATCACGTACTGGGACGGTAAACTGCGCGCCGAATACAATGCACAATTGCTCACGGAATATCGTTGCCGCTGGGACAATCAGCGAGAGCGCCCTCGGAGCATCAGCCATCCACAGCCGCAGGATCATCAGTTCGGGTCGCCGCAGTCAACGCTCTTCGATCCCTTATGGCTACGCGATCCCATCGAAGGAGAGCCACTACAGCCGCGCCCGCTGAAACGAGCGGCAGGAGGTGCTCAACAGTTGCGCTTGTATCTCGGACCTGAGTTGGTGAAGCGGTAACAGGAACTTTCAAACTATATTATCCACTGGTGGCCCATAGGTCATGACCCACAGCAGCCTGTCTTGCGGCAGACTTCCAGGACTGGTGTGCCGGCTTCGGCTTGTCTCAAAGTGTAGATGATCTGCTCATTAGTGAAGTTCTTTTTCATGCTTCCTCCAAGGGTCTAAAAACCGCTTGTGGAAGCAGAAATCCTAACATGTCGAGAGTCCAGTTTATTGGGAATGTGTCAGTCTGCCCTCATTTGAATTTATCCAGCGCTTCTCTGACGTTATGTGCTAAAGCATCAGGCGCAAAAGGTTATTAGATAAAGTTTGTTTCCTCATCTAACAATGCCTGCCGAACAATAGCACCATCCGTGTAGCCAGACATAAAGTACACAGTCATCTCCAGGAATCAAACGCTCTGCGGATTTAAGAAGCTGATTTAGAGGCTGTTCAAAAAGCTGTGGTTTAGCGCTTTAACCCTGCTCGCTGGCGGCTCGGCACTCCGTAGGGAGCATTGACTGCAAGTCGTCGCAGCATCAGGCGGGTCATTACCAGGTGGAGCATCGCCTCGCTACTCTCGGTTAGGTACTCATAGTCTTTGCTCATC
>JACCVS010000603.1 GCA_013698055.1 Acidobacteriota bacterium | reverse complement strand
CGTGAATTGCCGAGCGAATGAGCGCGAGAACGTTCAGGAAATCTTCACTGGCGGGAGTGCTATCCGGCGTCGTTGCGCCGCTCGTAATCAGGTAGATAATCGGCTTTTGCAGGTTGAGCGGCATTGTTCGACGGAGACGGGGGAGATGGCGGTTTGGATGGGGCGCCTTCGAGGGCGCTCACGGTCTGGCGGAAATGTGTGATTTCCCAGGCGGCGATGCCGAGATTGAGAAGTCCCAGCCCCGTCACCGCGCCGCGTATCCAGCCGGAAGCGACAGCATGCTGCAAACCTTGTAGTCCTGTTTTCTGCGCCGCATAAAGCAGGAAAAAGTTGTCTCCCCAATCGGAGAGTCCAAACGGCGAATACCACGGCAGCAAGGTTAGCACGATGCCAACTTCGAGGCACAAAACAATGTAGAAGATAACGCTGAGCTTGGCTGCCATACTCTTGAATGGTAAATGGTCAAGGGTCAATGGTCAATGCGAGAAGCTCATCTTCCATTCACCATTGATCAATTACTATTGACCGGCCTTCTGCTCTTGAAGCTCGCGCAGTTTGTCGGCGACGCCGCGATACGAGATGCTGATGCCGTAGACTTCACTGAAAACCTCTATTGCTTTGTCCAGATCGCCCAGTTGCTCATAAGACGAGCCGAGGTCGTAGCGCAGCGCCTGATACTCGTCTTCGGTGTGGCCGGGCGCTTCCAAACCCTTCTTGAACCACATGACGGCGAGGCGCGGCATCTCCTTGCTCATAAAACAGTGGCCGAGCATGTTGCAGCATTGCAGGTAGCGCGGCGTGCCATCACGCGGCGAGGTCATCGCGGCGGCTGACTGAAACTCTTCGATTGCTTCGTCGAGCAGTTCCATCTCTTTATAGGCGGTGCCCAGATTGTAGTGCGTTTCGTAATCACCGTCGTCAGCGGGCGACTCTTCTTCCTCAGCCGCCGTGCGAAATTCATCGAAGATGGCCGCCAGACCCGCATCAAGTCCGGGCGTCGTCTGGCTGCTGTTTGCGGGCGCAGGTGCGGGTAATTGAGTCGCAGGTGGCGCGTTTTGAATCTCCGCAAAAATCTCTTCCACCTCTACCCCGCTTGCTTCGACGACAGGCACTTCTTCGGCAACGTCAAAGCGCGCGAAGCTCTCGAACTCTACAGTCTCAGCGGGTGGAGTGGCGGCAGGCTCAGGCTGAGCTGGTTGATCCAGCTTCGCGCGCCGCGAATCTATCTCAGCGTGCGTGCCGAACTGGCGTTCGAGCATGTCGAGCGTGTCGGCAGCGATGTCCATGTAGCCCTGAGCGAGATAAAAATCAACGCTGTCGAGTTCCTGCCTGAGCAGCGCTTCGCGACGCGGATCAACCATGCCTGAAGAAGCGACTATTTCATCAACATCAACAGCGGGTGATTGCTGCTGCTGCCCTGTCCCCCCTCCGAAATCAAACTCCTGAAAACTATTGGGCGCAGAATCAGCCTGCGTCGCGTCCGTATGAGGAGAAGAGTCGCTCGCACCCACCGGATTCCAGTCTTCGTTCAAATCGGCAAACGAGGCCGAAGGGTCAGGTGGCGTTGGCGGAGGGGCGACCGTGTTGAACTCAAACTCTGCGACCTCTTCAGTCGGCGGCAACCCAAGCGCTGAAGCTGTTGAGGACTCTTCGCTAATCAGCGCAAAGCTCTCGAATGATGGAATCTCTTCAGTCTCAGTCTCAGTCTCAGTCTCGGGTGTGATCTCTTCCGTTGTTTGCTCAGACCCGTGCCCCAGAGCGTGTAGCCGCGCAAGGTGACGCTGCTCTGGAGCAAACTGCGCGAGATGTTGCAACGCCGAGCGCTCCACATCCTCCATCCCGGCAGCTTCAGCCGCTTCCGCGAGACGTTCGAGCGCCTGACGCTGCTTCTCATCATCGCGCTGCCACGCATAGAAACGGACGAGCAAACGCAACGCTTCCACATGCTCCGGGTCATGTGTGAGCGCTTCGTTAAGCAGCTCCATCAACTTTTCTTCTTCGCGCCCGGAGAGCATCTGTTCCGTGATGCCTGAAAGCACCCTGACAGCATCGTCCACCGCGCCTGTGTTCAGGTGAAGCCGCGCCACATCAACAAAGCGCAGGTAGTGCGACGGTTCGCCCATGTCAAGCGATGTCACGGTGCGCTCGGCGGCTACCGCATCCTCCGTATTGAGGTAAGCGTCCGCGAGCATCGAAAGCAGTTCGACATCGTTTGGTTGCTCTGTGAGCGCGCGTTCCAGCACTTCGGCGGCTTCGTCGGGCGTGCCGAGCGCGATCTGAGTATTGAGAAATCCTCTCAGGGCACTGTAATCCTGCAGGCGGATGTCGAGCGAGGAAGTGTAGGCTTCGGCGGCGCGCTCGTGAGCGCCGCGAGAGAAAAGTTGCGCGCCCGCCTCTTTGAACGCTTCAGCCGCCTCGTCCGACATTCCCTCGCGCATGTACCCCTGAGCCAGCTTGATGCGCGCCTCCGTATTGTGCGGCTCAAGGTCTGCGATCTTGCGGAGGATTTCGAGAGCCTTGCGCGATTGACCGTCACGAAGCCACGCTTCGGCGATAATCATGTACTGGGCGCGAGCATCAACGACGAGTCCCTGCGATTCGTAAAGCACGGCGAGCTTATTGGCGATTTCTGGGCTGCGCGGGTTGAGGCGGTCTATCTTCTTGTACATCGCGATGGCTTTGCTCTGAAAGCCCTCTTCGCGGTAATGTTCGGCGATGCGTAAGAAGCACTGGATGGCCTCCTGCTTGTCGTTCTGGCGAACGTAGAGGTCGCCGAGCATGTTGAGAGCGGTGAAATCCCTCGTATCATTCTCGACGATCTGGCGGTATTCTTTGATGGCTGCCGGAATTTTGCCCTGGGCAAGAAACTTCTCAGCCGCACGCACAACCTTTGCTTTATCGAAGGCCATTCTTGAATCTTCTAATCGGTCAAAACCAGGATTGCGGGATTAAAACATGAGCGGCGAGCGGCACTTGATTTATTGCGCCGTGGATGAACTCGACCGGCAACACACCTGACGCTCTCTCCGGTAAAGCGTCCGGCAAGTACGCTAACACGCGTAAATACTGAGTGTCAACGCTTCGTTTTTTCATAGTTTAGCCAGTTTTTCAGAGTCAATTTTCGCCCGTAGCTTGAATTTAAATCACCCGAGCGCTAATCAAAGTAAGCCCGCGCCGGCGCGCGAGGAGGTTCAACCATCGCCCGCCGTCCGCATCGCGGAGCGGACGGCTCTTGTGGGCTTCATTCTCTATGCGATCTTCGCGCCGCATTCAATCGCGGGCGCGGAGATTGCTCTGGCGCTGGTCGGCTTAGGCTGGCTGGCGCGTCTGCTGATTACACGACGAACCTACATCAAGCGAAGCGCGCTCGATCTTCCCATCTGTCTTTTCCTCGGCTGGACGATTCTCTCAGCCATCTTCTCGGCAGAGCCGCGCATCAGTTTGCCAAAGCTGCAATCAATCGCGGTCGTTTTTCTCTTCTATCTCACACAATCAATTCTGACTAAACGCACAGTCATACTAATCACGGTCTTGATGATTGTCTCCGGCGTCGCCGGTGTGGTCGCCAGCGTGGTTGATCTCGCTGGCGGGCGCGGGGTGATGATCGAAGAGTTGTCAACTGACAGTCCTTTTCACGAGCTACAAATGGGAAAGAATGATGCCGTGTGGCGCGTGAACGGGAAGCGGATTAGCTCTACCCAAGAGATTGACGGAGCGATCAGGCAAAGTCCGGCGGGAGAGCGCCTTCCAGTGAGCATCATCAAACAGGGCGAGCATGGGGAGCGCCCCGGCTTCATCGTCACGGATGAGATGAAAGCGCGATTAACGCCATCCGGGATCAAAAGCACCGGGCCGACACATCGTTTTCGCGCTTCGGGGTGGACGCGCCACTACGAAACATTCTCCGAGACGCTCCAAATTCTGGCTCAACTCGCGCTGGGATTAGCGCTCGCGCATCTTCAGCGTCGCAACTCCCGCCGGAAATTTATCTACCTTGCGCTCGCCGCAACCGCACTGCTCACCATCGGCATTGTGCTCGCGGCGATGCGAACGGTGCTAGTTGCGCTCAGCATCGGCGCAACTGTTATCGCACTGCGCGCGGCGCGCGGTCGGACACGTTTAATCATCGCCGCAGTTATTGCGCTGGCTCTCGCCTTTGGCGCGCTTGCCATCTGGCGCACGCGCACTGTAGGCGCGTTGAAGTTAGAAGATCACAGCGCGTCTTTACGATGGCAAGTGGCACAGGTTGGGCTAACGCGGGTCGGGCAGCATCCGGTCTTCGGGCACGGGATGGACGCGGTGAAGAATCACTGGACGGAGTGGGGCTTTCCCGGCACGGACATGATCCACCTGCACTCCACACCCTTGCAGATAGCATTTGACCGGGGCTTGCCAGCGCTTCTCCTCTGGCTCTGGATAATGGCGGCGTGCTGGCTGATGGCGGCTCGTTCTGAAAAGCTATTTCGTGACTTGACGGACGCCAACCGTCACGGCCTGCTGCTCGGCGCGACCGGAGCCATCGCCGGGTTCTTCGCCAGCTCGCTCGTCAACTACAACTTCGGCGACGCGGAAGTCGCGCTCGTCTTCTGGTGGCTGAT
>JACCVS010000594.1 GCA_013698055.1 Acidobacteriota bacterium | reverse complement strand
TAGCTTCAACGGCCACCTGATCCGAATACTTGCGGTCGCCCTGCCCCATCGTGCGCGCGGATTCAATCGCCGCCGCCTCGCAGACGCGCAGGAAATCCAGCGACAACTCACGTTCGGTTCTCAACTCGTGTTTCATTAAAATTTGTTCTCCTGAAGATGAAGTCTGGCCGCGCGCGACTTGCTGCGGCGAAACCATTTGCGAGATGAAAGAAATGCGCCCGTATAGTAGCAGAGCGGGCTTGGAATTTGTAGGATGGCGGGTCACATCCCTAGTTTATACGGAAAGCCAATTTGCTTACTTTAGCCCTAAAACTGCTCAAAGCGTAATTCAGCCGCAACGTGCGGTATAATCAAGCAAAATGGCTGTTATGCCACATCATGCGGCTTAACCAGTAGTTCGGCGTCCAAAGTATGGGTATAGGATTCGTAATAATCTTCTGGGCGATAATTGGAAGCATCGTTCTGGCTTCATATTTATTGCTGTCTCATCTGGGAAAGAAATCGTCTCGCGCTCTGTTGGTGAAAAAGGTGCTGGTGGCCTTCGTTGCTGCCGTTGTAATTCCGATTGCTCTGTGGTTTGTAATAAATTTCGCTCGAGGCTCCTTCCCAAGTCATGTGTTTGAATCGAGCTTTGCATTCGCTCCCACTTCTGATGTAGTGGAACTAGAAGGAGAGAAATCTACATTTGGCGATAGCGGCTCTACTTATCTCCGCTTTCGTGCCAACAAACAGACCTTTGAAAGAATTACCGGCTTGCGTTTCGTTGAGATAGATGAGAAAAGATTCAGGAGCCAGAGTACAGCAGCTTTGAAATCGGCTCCGAGCTATTGGCGACCATTTGAAGGTGAGGCACTACATTTCTACGAAGCATATAAATTTGACGAAAGTTTTGCCTTTAGCAATGCAGTTCTTTCTTATGATGAATCAAGCTATGTAGTGCATTTCTATTGGATAGGTATTGATTGAATAACAGCAGACCACCTAACACCTTATTCGATCGGAGCGCGAATAGCGCGGCTTTCATTCGCAGGGCTTGATTGCTTGTTAAGTCAGGCGTTTGGCGCTCCGCGCTCATTTGACGTAAAAAGGAAAAAAGAAAGCAAATTTTTTAAGGGCAGCTCTCCATCAAGAGCTGCCCTTAATTTTCTCACTCTAAAGATGGAAAGTCAGTGACCGCGCATGGCAGCGGGCGCTGCCTTCGCCGCGCCACGCGGTTTGTTAAAGGGCGAAGCCTGCAACCACATGGGCATCGCTTCCGCGTTGGCGATTCTCATGCCCATGATAAGGCCGATGACGGCGATGGTGCGCGCGCCGTCCCAGTGCCAATCCGGGCGAATGATGTCTCCCGGTTGGTGATAGTCCGTCTTCATCCAGGTCTGCGCGCGTTTTATCCAGGGCATCACGTCTCCTTCGGGGCCGCCGAGCAGCATCAGCGCGGGCACACCCTTCTTGACGAAAGCGTAATGATCCGAGCGATAAAAAACTTTCTCTTCCGGCAGCGGGTCGGGCGCGATCTGTCCGCCGTTGGCTGTGACGACCGCTTCAAGCACCGCCCCCAGATCGGAATGCTCTGCGCCGAAACCGACGACGCGCTTAACGGGACCGTAAACTTCCGTGCCGATGCCGTCGAAGTTCAAATCGGCAGCCACCTTATCGAGCGGCCACGTTGGATGCGCGACCCAGTGTTCCGCGCCGAGCAAGCCATGCTCTTCGCCGGTGACGGCGAGGAAGATGATAGAGCGTCTTGGTTTTGTGGGCGACTTCGTGAAAGCTTCGGCCATCGCCATGATCTCGCCGACGCCGAGCGCATTGTCGGCTGCGCCGGGGAAGATTTGCCCTGTGGAATCAATGCCGTAAGCGTCGTAGTGGGCTGTGTAAACCACCGCCTGATCTTTGAGTTTCGGATCAGAGCCTTCGAGCAGGCCGACGACGTTGCTGCCAGTCACCACTTCCTTCTTAACCTTAATCGAGATAGCGGCCTGTTTGTTCAACTCTCGCGAGACCGCTTCACCATTCTCTGCTTTGGAGAGCGCCTCCGCGTAAGTCATGCCCGTTCCGGC
>JACCVS010000568.1 GCA_013698055.1 Acidobacteriota bacterium | reverse complement strand
AAAGATGGCTGATAATTCGCGTCAGATACTTTTCGTCGAGGATACTGCTGACACGCGCGACCTGGTTGAGTTTAGCTTGCAGAGTGAGGGCTTCACTGTCACCACGGCGCAAACGGCTGACGAAGGGCTGGGGCTGGCGCGCACCAAACCATTCGCGTTAATTTTGCTGGATATTGGCCTGCCCGATAAGGACGGTCTTGAGTTGTGCCGTGAAATTCGCCGCTTCGACCAGCAAACGCCGATTCTCTTCTACACGGCGTTTGCCGAATTGCTCGATAAAGAGGAAGCTACGAAGGCCGGTGCGCAGGGTTGCCTGCGTAAGCCGGAAGACACCGCGCGCATCGGGGAAGCTGCGCGCAAGCTGATTGACAAAGTCGAATAGATTAAGCGGGAAGGCAGGGTCTAATGTGGTTGACACTCAACCGCATCGTTAACTATCTTTGCTTTGTCAGTACCAACGATGAGCTTAATTTATGCAGACTAGAGAAAAGGGAAATTTGAGCGAGGCACGAATCTTGGCGGCGTTTGTCGCTGCCGGTTATCTTGTGTCTATACCTTTCGGCTCCGGCCATAAGTATGACTTTGTAGTTGATGATTCGACTCGCCTGCTTCGCGTACAATGTAAGACAGGGAGGGTTAAAAACGGCGCACTTGTTTTTAACGCTTATAGTCAATCCGGTAATGGAGGGATTAAGGCAAGCTATCGCGGGCTGGCGGATTTATTTGCAGCTCTCAACCCTGAAAATGACAAGGTTTATCTGATCCCTGTCAACGAAGTGGGAGTGTCTGACGTTTCACTTAGGCTCTCCCCAACCTTAAACAAGCAAGCACAGGGGGTGCGATGGGCAGAGTTTTATCTTCTTAAGCCGCTAGTTTTGAGCGGGCGTGGCGCAATGGTAGCGCATCTGCTTCCCAAGCAGAGGGTTGCCGGTTCGAGTCCGGTCGCCCGCTCCAATATTCCAAGCTAAGGGTTGCGAGTTCGAGCCTCGTCTCCCGTTCCAATCATTTCATCTCCCTCGTATTGTAAAGAAACGCGAACGGCGTCAAGCCGTATGCATTTAGCGCGATTCAATTCTCCTGTGTCCCCTATATTTAAGGCTTTTCGCTACTTAAGGGATGGCACATCGGTTGCGATTCATCACAGGCTTATCGCTCTAAATTATTGCAGGAGGAAAATCAACGTGCGTATTAAGATGATGATTGGCGCAGGCTCTCTGGCGCTGGCTATGATGGTGGGTTGCGGAGGCGACTCATCGAACTCTAACTCTACTAATTCCAATTCAAACGCCAATATGATGAACTCTAACGCCCGGTCGAGTGTGGAGGAGATGCCCGCGACCGGCTTGGAGTACGAAGCAGTTATGAGCGAGGCCGCTGGTGTGAAAACCGAAACACGCACCTACAAAAACAACTCGCGCATCTCAAAAGTCGTTATCACAACGCGCGACGGCAAGCGAACAGCAAAAGTCTATTCCGCGCGAGGTGAAGAGAAGGAAATCCGCGCCGACGATATGGATAATGTCCTTGCAAAAGGCGGTGACGCCATTGCCGATGCAGCCGGGTTTGTTGGTGATAAAGCCGAAGACGTTGGCGGTAAAGCCAAAGACATAGGAATGGAAGCCGCCGACAAGGCTGAGGATGCGGCAGGTGTGGCCGGTAGAGGCGCGAAGAAAATTGGCGAGAAGACCGTTGATGGTGCCAAGACCGCCGGACGTGTGACAGCCGATAAGGCTGAAGACGTGGGAGGCGCGGTGGTCGGCGGAGCTAAGACCGCAGGCAAGAAGACCGTCCAGGGTGCGAAGAAGGTTGGCGGAGCTATCAAAGATGCTGTCACGCCCTAAAAGTTAATCTGCGCTCAATTCGAGATCGAAAGGCAGCCATTCCTGTGGCTGCCTTTTTGTTTTTCCACATTCACCCTGCCTGATTGCTCTCTAATGTTATACTTATGTTGTTCCGAAGTGATGGGGTGAAACCTGACGGCGGATGAGTTTTCCTGCGATGGAGGTGGGAACAGGCGATGGTGGATAAAACACGGTTCACGTTGATTTGCCCGTGCTGCGAGACGACGCTGATAATTGACGCGCAGACGGGATCAATTATTTCACATGAGGTAAAGGCGAAGCCGACTGCCTCTTTCGATGAGATGCGTAAGGGGCTGGATAAGCAGAAGCAGGTGCGCGAACAGTTGTTCCAGCAGGAGCTTGGTTCGCTCAAAGATCGAGAGCGGTTGCTTGAAGAGAAGTTCCGCGAAGCGATGAAACGCGCCGAAAAGGATAAGGACAAACCTTTCATCAACCCTCTCGACATTGATTAGGTGATGCGGAACAGGCGCTCTTGGTTTCTCATTCAAATGTGAGAGCGCTAACCCTGCCCGCGAAAGCGAGCGGAGCTTTAAGCAACTAAAATCCGCGCGCGACATTCAAAGCCGTGAAACTCTCCGTTATCTGCCTCTGAAATCAATTCCATCTGGAGGTTATATGGATTCATTGAAAAAGACGCTCTGCCTAATCTTACTGTTGATTGTGTCAGGCGCAGCGAGCGTCCGCGCGCAGTCGGGTGAAGATGAAGAAACAGTCGGGAATGACAACGCCGCAACGCAGAAACAACTTACGAGTCGCGACCCGCTGGAGCGACAGCGCGCCGCCGAAGAATTAGCGCGGCTCGCCACGACGAACAATCGCAAGCTGCTCGAAGGCTACCGGCTTCAGGAGAAGAATCAGCGCGTCAAACTAGCGCTCGACTGGGCGCTCTATCGCATCGGGAAAACAGAAGCACTTTTCGCAGTTGTTCAGGCGCTCGATTCTTCGCGCACGGCTCAAGCGAGCCGTTATCTGAAAACTCTGGAAACACCCGAACCGCTCTACCTCTTCCTTGAGCGCATGAACGGCAACACGCAGATCAAGCTCCTCGAAGTTCTGGCGAAAACAGGCGATGCAAGCACGCTCGAACGCCTCAAGCCTTATTCGGAATCCTTTGATCCGAAAGTAGCCGAAGCCGCGCAACTCGCTGCGCGCGAGATTGAGCAGCGCCTCGGAGAGACACCAGCCAACACGTCAACTCGACCCAGACAAGTCGGGAATGGTGAATCATCGCCTCAGAGATGATTGTGGGATGAATGTCTAGCTTTCTAATACTCAACGCTCACAGCTATACTGTCCCCTCACATGCACCCAAACCTGCGCTCATTCCTAGACCTGCTCGAACGCGAAAACGATCTCGTCCATGTAGAATCTGAAGTTGATCCATACCTGGAGCTGGCGGAAGTCCATCGGCGCGTCATTGATCGTGGTGGCCCGGCCTTGCTCTTCAAGAACGTCAAAGGCAGCCGCTACCCGGTAGTGACCAATCTCTTCGGGACAGAGCGCCGCATCGAGCGCGCGTTCGGACCGAAGCCGGAGGCGCTTGTGCGCGAGGTTGTGCATGTGGCTGAATCTCTCCTGCCTCCGCGACCCGCGAAGCTCTGGCAGCACCGCGCTCTTGCTTTGGAAGCTCTCAAACTGGGCACACGCAACACCAGCCGCGCGCCGGTCACACAGGTGATAGACAATCCGGCGAGGCTTAATGAGTTGCCGGTTTTGACGACGTGGCAGGAAGACGGTGGACCATTCTTTACGCTCCCGCTCGTTTACACGGAGCATCCTTCGACGGGCAAGCACAATCTCGGCATGTATCGAATGCAGCGTTACGACGCGCAAACGACCGGCCTGCACTGGCAGATACACAAAGGCGGCGGCTTTCACTATCACGAAGCAGAACGCGCCAATCAATCGCTCCCCGTGACGATGTTTCTGGGTGGGCCGCCCGCGTTGATTCTCGCCGCGATTGCGCCGCTGCCCGAAGATATTCCTGAGCTGGTGCTGGCTTCCGTGCTGGCGGGCGAGAAAGTGAGGATGGCGAAGAACCCGCTCGGAGCAGGGCACAGGCTTGTGGCGGAAGCAGAATTTGCTCTGGTAGGAAATGTTCCGCCCCTTGAGAAAAGACCCGAAGGACCGTTCGGCGATCACTACGGTTACTATTCCTTGCAGCACGATTACCCGGTTTTTCACGTCGAGGCGGTCTTTCATCGCCGCGATGCGATTTACCCGGCAACAGTCGTGGGCAAGCCGCGCCAGGAAGATTTCTTCATCGGCGACTATTTGCAGAAACTCCTCTCGCCGCTTTTCCCGCTTGTCATGCCGAGCGTGCGCGACCTCTGGTCATACGGCGAAACAGGCTTTCACTCGCTGGCGGCGGCTGTCGTGAAGGAGCGTTACAAACGCGAAGCTCTCGTCTCAGGATTCAGAATCTTAGGCGAAGGTCAGCTCTCGCTGACGAAGTTTCTTATCCTGACGGACACGCCGCAGGATTTGAAGGATTTCCGCAAGCTCTTTGAGCATGTTCTGGCGCGCGCGCGATTCGAGAGCGATTTATTCGTCTTCTCCAATGTTTCGATGGACACGCTCGATTACACGAGCGGCAAGGTGAATGAAGGAAGTAAAGCGATACTTCTCGGGCTGGGTGAAGCCGTGCGCGAGTTGCCGCGCGAGTTCAGAGGAGAATTGCCGCGCGATGTCAAACGTGCGGAAGTTTTTTGCGGCGGTTGTTTGGTAATTGAAGGAACACCATACGCCGAAGACCCGGCGCAGGCTACACGGTTGGCACGAGAAGAAGTCTTCGCCGGATGGCCGTTCGTTGTTTTGCATGACGATGCGAGCGTGGCGCGCAAGACGGCTGATTTTCTCTGGGCGACGTGGACGCGGTTCGAGCCTGCAGCAGACATTTACGCGGCGGAGACGAAAATTGTTCGTCACCATCTGTCATATAGCACGCCCATCGTGGTGGACGCGCGCATGAAGCCCGGCTATCCGGCTGAGTTAATCGTCCGGTCGGACATCGATGAGGTTGTTGATAAGCGGTGGCGCGAATATTTCCCTGATGGCGCAAACTGGCAAGCTGAATAGAGACGCTTCGATATTCGGGCGATGACAATACAGAAAAATCGAAAGAAACGAGTTTTCCTGATCGCAGCCGCCGCGCTGGCGCTCATTCTCGTGCTGACCGGAATCTGGACACTCTTTATTGAGCCGAACAGATTAGTAGTCAAAGAGGAGGCGATAGAGTTAGCGAACTGGCCTTCGAGTTTTGGCAACCTGAAGATTGCTGTCCTCTCGGATTTGCATGTCGGCTCACCTTTCATTGATGCGGAAAAGGTGCATTATATCGTCTCGCAGGTTAACCAGGCGCAACCAGATTTAATCGTCCTACTCGGAGACTTTATGATTCAGGGCGTAGTGGGAGGGACACAGGTCGAGCCAGAATCAATTGCGGAGAATCTCAAAGGTTTGCGCGCTCGTCACGGTGTCTTCGCGGTACTTGGCAATCATGATTGGTGGTACGACGGCCCGCGCGTGCAGCGCTCTCTTGAATCCGTTGGCATTCGCGTTCTCGAAAATGATGTAGCGCGAATTGAGCGCGACGGTCAATCAATCTGGTTGGCCGGTCTGACAGATGCGTGGACAAATCGCACAGACATAGAAGGGACGCTGCAAAAAGTTACGGACGAAAATCCTGTCATCGTGCTGACGCATAACCCTGATCTCTTTGTGCTAATTCCTTCGAGAGTCATTCTCACTTTAGCCGGGCACACACACGGCGGGCAAGTTAATTTCCCCTTCTTCGGACGCCTCAAGGTGCCTTCGGAGTACGGCCAGCGCTATGCCATCGGGCACATTATCGAGAACAATCATCATTTGTTCGTCACATCAGGAATCGGCACGAGTATCATTCCTGTCCGCTTTCGCGTTCCACCCGAAATTGTAATTCTGACTTTGAAAGGTGGCGTGGCGGGCGGCGCAAGCTCAAATCCATAGGGATGACTGAATCTAAAGGCAAAGCTCGTTTCAGCCGTCCCTGCATGGATACATAATCTTTCATCATTCCTTGCAGACAATAAATTGACGGGGTGTTGTGAGATGCCTTGATGGGACTTGGGAAACTGCAATCAATTGGGATTAATCGTTGCTTGCTCCGGCAATCTAATCGTAAAAATCGCGCCGCCTTCATGTGCGTTGGCCGCTGTCAGCGTGCCGCCGTGATCTGTGATGACCCGATGCGCTAATGCTAATCCGACGCCATGCCCCGCTGATTTCGTCGTGAAAAATGGAATGAAGATTCGTTGCAGATTGTTCGGCTCGATGCCCTCGCCTGTATCCTGAATCTCCACGCTTGCACTGGCTGTTCCTGTTGCATCATGCTGGCTTAAGCCGCGCACTTGAACTCGCCTGTCCGCGCTTTCTTCGCCAATCGCTTCAGCAGCGTTGCGGATTAAATTAAGCAGAGCCTGCCTAAGCATGCGCTCATCCACGCGCACGTCTGCGAAATTGCCTTCAAGGATTAATTCTACGCGTCGCTCCTCGTAGAGTGCGCGCAATTCCAGCGCACACTCTGCGATCAACTCGCGAAGCGAAACGTCAGTGAGATCGAGCGGCTGCGGACGCGCAAAATTGAGAAAGGCCGTGACCATCTCGGAGAGGTTTCGCACCTCCTGCAACAGCGCTGTTGAAGCCTCCTGCCCGCTATCATCCAGCTTGAGGCTCTGCATCAATTGAGCGTAGCCGTGAAGTGTCGCCAGCGCGTTCTTAAATTCGTGTGCCAATCCGGCGGACATCTCGCCGAGGCTCTCCAGATTCCTTTTGAGCGCAACCTGTTCGCGCAGTTGCAAGACCTCTGTTAAATCCGTCAACAGGCAGAGCGCCCCACGTGCGCCGTCCGGTTGAGTGCTGAGATCAATTGGTGCGACCGTCGCGCCGAGACGCCTGACTTGACCCACATTTCCCGTCGCCGTGACCTCCTCACGCCGGTAGACCTCTCCGGTTTGCAAGCACCTCTCGACCATCTCAGCCAAATCAGGAGAGTTGCCAAGCAACTCGCGCACGCTCCGGCCTTCGATCTCACCACCTTCGGCTTCAACCAATGCCCGCGCCGGAGCATTGACGACGGTCGCCAATCCGTTCGCATCAAATGCGATGAGGCCGGAAGGAACGCTCGCCACTATGCGTTCGCTGAATCTCTCTGCTGAAGCGGCGCGCGCGCGGTCACGCGCGCTCAAGGCTTCAAGCTCTCTCTGCTGCGCCTGCAACTGCGCGACAATTGTTTGAAAAGTCTCAAGCACAAACTGCCCCTCATCACGCGGTTTGGTTGCACGCGCGGCCACAGGCGCACGCTCGGCTTCGCCTACTAACTGACGATAAGGGCGTAGCAATCGCCGGAGAAGCAGGATGATGGAGAGAAGACTGACAAGGAGGATGGCGATGAAGACAGAGAGAAGAACCGGGCCACGAGCAGCCGCCGTGTCGGGAGCAAAATAGCTGAGACCCAGTGCAAAGAGACCGGAGAGCAGAATCACGCCCCCCAGCATCATCAGCACCAGCCGAGTTCGATTAACCATAAGAACAGTGACAAGTGACGAGTGACAAGTGACGAGTTAAAGCATTTTCTTGCTCGACACTCGTCACTTGTCACTCGTCACTGTAGTTAAAATTGCGATGCGTACCACGCGATAATTCGTGAGCCGATGAGCAGGGCGGAGATCGAGCCAATTCCTAAGAAGATGCCGAAGGGTAGTTGCATCTGCATGTCTTTTTCACCGCGCCGCGCCATCAGGCCGACGCCGATGATCGAGCCTGAAAGAACCCCTAAGAAAATTGTCAAAATCGTCAACCGCCAGCCGAGGTATGCGCCGACCATAAACATCATCTTGACATCGCCCAGGCCCATCGCCTCCACACCGCGCAACCTCTCCCAGAGCCAGCCCATCAGCCACAAACTTCCCCCGCCAGCGAGCGCCCCGAGAACTGCTCCAATGAGCGACGAAGCCCACAACGGCCACGTCGAGAACGGACCATATGCGAGTTGCGGAAGGTCTTCAAAAGCATTGATGCCGACGAGGTAGGGAAGCGAAAGGCGGGCAATAATGGCAAAGACAATTCCCGGATATGTGATCGCGTTCGGCAAAAGCATGTGCTCGGCATCAATGAAGATGAGTGCGACGAGCGCCGTCACGAAGATTAGGTCGAAGAGGATAATGAGCGTTAATCCACCGCGCCAGTAAAAATCAGCGAGAAAGACCGCCGCGTAGAGCAGTGCCGTCAGCGCTTCAACCGCCGGATAGCGTATTGAGATGGGAGCGCGGCAGGCGCGGCAACGACCGCGCAGGACGAGGTAGCTGATGATCGGCAGATTATCCAGCGGGCCAATCTTCGCTTCGCATGATGGGCAACGTGAATTCGGGAAAACAATTGACTCGTCGCGGGGAAGCCGATGAATCACGACATTGAGAAAGCTGCCGATAATCGCGCCGAAAACGGCGACGAAGGTACACGTCAACCACAGCGGCAATCCCAGCAAGCCTTCCACAAAAAAGAAGCCTGTAAAAAAAATCATATTAAAGTGTTGTGTCGGCAAGGGTCCGTTAAATAGAACAGCGTCGAGCTTGACGGGCGCTCTGAGCTTTAAGCATCATACGGCTTTGGTCTGTATTGCGGAAGACAAAAGAAACGTGCCGGAGGGAAGTTTTGAATCGTCGCCAACCTGTTCTCTGGATGATCGCTGTTGGCTTAGTCATTGTCTCCACTCTGGCCTACATACCTCATCACCTCCGGGTGGGAGCGGTTGCAGAGGGCGCAGCCGCCCTGGTTTTAGACTCGGATACTCTCAGCACGGAGAGTCGGAAGCCCGCGAGCGAGAAGCCCGCTTTCGACACATCTCAGTGGTATCTATCCCGCAATGAATCGCCGGAGACACACGGAGTTTTAATCGAGACGCTGGATGGCAAGCGTACTCTCGCTTCACTGAACGCAGATGTAACTTTCAATCCCGCGTCGCTCGTCAAACTGGCAACCTCGCTGCTGGCGCTCAGGAAACTTGGCGCGAATTATCGCTTCCAAACACGTGTCTTGTTTGATGAGCAAATTGATGTTAAGAGCAAATCGCAAGGCAGGCTCTACGTTCAGGGCAATGACCCGACGTTTGGCGATGCGGGCGCAAATCTCATCGGCAATGAGTTGCGCGCGCGTGGCATTGAGCGACTGAGCGAAGTCGTGGTCTCGCAGGAATTCAAATTTAACTTTAGCAATTCTCCTGAAGAATCCGCCGGGCGTCTCGTTAAAGCTCTCAAGCTGGGCAATCCGAAAACGAATATCGCGGATGAAACCGGCGGGCAGTTAATCGTCATCGTCAACTCGAATCCCTTGAGCGACGTGCTGCTTTACATGAATGCGCGGTCGAGCAATTTCATCGCGGACGAAATTGGCGCTCTGATCGGCGGCGCTCCCGGCGTCCGGCAATTTCTCGTTGATGAATTAAAGCTGCAAGGGGATTTCGTGACGATTGCAACTGTATCCGGGCGCGAGCAAAATCGGATGACGGCGCGCGACATATTAGCGGTGATTCGCGCATTGATCGAAGAGGCGAAGCGGCAGGGATTGGAACCTTCGGACATCATGCCGGTGGCAAGCGACGACGCGGGCACGCTTCGCCGCAGGCTCGCAGGAACAGCGCTTGAAGGCGCGGTTGTTGCCAAGACGGGCACATTGACTGCTGAAGTTGATGGCGGAATGACAAGCCTCGCCGGAATCGTTTATACGCAGGATCAAGGCCTCGTTCTCTTTGTCATTCTGGATCAAGGCAACCGCATCGCGGACAACCGCCAGCTTGAAGATGAGCTACTTACCGAAGTCATCACCGCAAACGCAACGCCCCAGGTCGTCGCCGGCCCGACTCCGCGACGCTTGCTGCCAGCCGCAAGCGTAGTGACAAGTAACAAGTGACGCGTCAAAAGTCAGCCCAAAGCTCAAAGTCCAAAGCCCAAAGTCAAGAACATGATTTCAGACCTTGGACTTTGGACTTTGGACTTTGGACTCCTTCTGTTTTTCCCACAGCATCAGGTGTTTCAGATAGGCGTGATGGGCTGCGAACTTTGCGATGGCGTATCCGGCGAGACC
>JACCVS010000327.1 GCA_013698055.1 Acidobacteriota bacterium | reverse complement strand
GTGTCCGTGTCTTTGAAATCCTCGAAGCTGAAGCGGCGAATGCTGAAAGACGATGATCCGATGCCCGCTATCTTCTCGTCAAAATAAGCGTTGAAGCCCTGAATGACGGAGACGACGACGACAACCGCCGTGACGCCGATAATCATGCCGAGCAGCGTCAACGCGGAACGCAGTTTATGCGCCCAGATGGCCGAAAGCGCCAGCTTTAAAGTCTCGATGAATTTCACTGTCGCTTAGTACGTTCGAGTGCGGGGAAGGGTTGCAAAGGCGGGGCTGAATAACTAACTGACAAGCATCAGGCCATCAACCAAAGATTTGACGCGCTTTGCATTTGAATCCGGGCAGCACGGATGAAGTTATCTCATCTTCATCCATCAGGGTTTCAGCCAGCGCGAGGGTTTGACTCTTAAGACGGTAGATTTCTAAAGACCTGTTCAGCGGATCGGCTATCCAGTATTCTTTGACGCCGTGCTTACCGTAAACCTGGCGCTTTACCTCACGATCACGCCGCGCATTTTCTTTGCCTGGCGAGACTATTTCGATTACTAATTCCGGTGCCTTAACTATTCGCTCACCTGAGACAATTTCACTGGTGCGCTGATGGCTGCTGAAAACAGCATCGGGTATCGCGCTATTGAATTCATCGAAGATCACCCCCGGCGTGAGCAATATCTCGCCTGTCGGATGCTGTTCAAGGTAAACCCTGATGATTGCATGGATATTTCCGAGGACACGTTGGTGAGAAAGGCCGGGCGCACGTGACACAAAAAGTTCTCCCTCGAAGAGTTCATAACGGTTGCCATCGTCAGGCAACGCTTCAAGATCGTCAACAGTCAGGATGGGTTCAACTTTAGCCGACATGAATATCTCCTACCCGGAACGAGACACCAGCATAATGTGAAGAGAAGCGCCTAACAACTAACTCATTCATATCTTGACGCTTCAGTTGGAGCAAGCTGAGTACTCACGTTTGAGCCAGGTTTCAAAGGCCTCGGCACATCTCTGATCCCCAGGGCGTTTCGACAGCCCGTTTATAAGTTAACCTTATCTCAGCAAAATTCCAGTCCTTGCGCTGCCAGATTGTCCGGTCCGCGTATTCCACGCGATTGATCACGACATTCTCTTTGAAAAGATTCTCCGTCTTGTTGCCCAGGCTCTTCACACTGACTACATCACTTGGGGCTGACAAACTAAAAGCCTGCAATTCCTTCTCTTTATCAGGCTTGATATTGACGCCGCAAAGAAACTGTCGGCGCGCCACAGTTGTTGGATTCGATTGGTCAATGAATTGATATTCCCAGAACAGGATTTCAATGACTTTATTGCTCGCGTTTTGGACTTTGACGCGGTACTCAAAGCCGTCCACGGTTTTGCTGCCGGATGACCGCGATTCCTGCACAATCTTTTCCATCGCTGCGCTACGTGCGTCAATAGTATCCGCATTCGGGTCTCTCGCCCCTGCCGGATCATTAACCCTCTGGTTTCGCTCAAAGTTTTTATTGGCCTGTGTCATCATCGCCGCCGGAGCAGCACTTGCGGAATCCACTTTCTTGATTGTCTGACGAGTCTTTGACCACTTGAAACCGAGCACCACTACTGAAGAACCGTCATTAGAGCCAGTAACATTCTGACCTGATGAAACGGACATGAGGAGAAGCGTCAGGAGCAAGAGATTTCTCATGGGTTGCCTCCATTGATAATCAAAGCAGTCTCGATTGCTCCAGATAATACCACAGCGCAGAACTACACGTGCGCCTCCACCTCATTCGTGTCTTAACGCTTCAATCGGATCAAGGCGGGCAGCTTTCCACGCAGGCCATAAGCCGAAGATGATACCAACTGTCGCCGAAACGCCTATCCCAACCGCAATCGCCCAGAGCGGCACATACGCGGGCAGCGGCGAATAGATGTTCATCAGGATGCTGAAAATTTCTCCGACGATCAATCCGGCGATCCCGCCAATGGATGTCAGGAAGACTGCTTCGATCAGAAACTGCGAGAGGATGTTGCCGCGCGTTGCGCCGACCGCTTTGCGGATGCCGATCTCTTTCGTTCTTTCCGTGACGGAAACGAGCATGATATTCATCACGCCGATACCGCCGATCATCAGCGCGACGAATGAGACGGCTGTCAGGACGAGCGCCGTTGCGCCGGTCAGTTGGTTATAGATGTCGAGCAGAGAGTCCTGTGAAGAGATGCCGAAATTGTCGGGTGCACCTGCGGGAACGCGACGGCGACGGCGCAGAATGTCGCGCATCTCATCCATCGCGGGCTTAACGTCAGCGCGCGAGATGGGGCGCACGATGACGAAGAAGACGGATTCCGGCGCGGGGATATCCGGGTAATACTTCTCATACGTCGTAAACGGAATGAAGACGGAGTTGTCGCGCGATTGGCCGAAGAAGTTGCCCAGAGGCTCCATGATGCCGACGACCCTGTATGTGTTCCCGTTAATCTTGACCTCTTTGTCGAGCGGCTCTTCATAAGGGAAAAGCGCGCGTGCCACATCCACGCCGAGAATGCAGATGTTTGAGCGCGCCGTCATATCCCCATCACTGATCCAGCGCCCACGCCCGACGTATTGCGAATGAACGAATTCATAGTAGGGCGTGACGCCGAGCAGGATAGGCGTGTCCGTTTGCTTGTCGGAGTAGCGCATTTTGACGGCAATCAGTCTTAAGATAGGCGAGACGCCCGCGAGCGAAGGCGCTTCGCGGCGCAACGCTTCGGCATCGTCAATCGTTAGGTCTTTGCGGTGTAGTTCTTCCGCGCGCGGCATCCGCCCGAAACTGGGATCAAACTTCGAGACGAAGATTGTGTTCGACCCTAGAGATTCAATCTGCTGCGCGAACGCGCGATTCAAGCCTTGAATAATCGAGACCATGAAGATGATCGTGATGACACCGACGCTGACGCCGAGAATTGTCAACGCCGAGCGCAGCTTATTCGCGCGCAACGTCGAAATGGCGATCTTCGCGGATTCTTTTACGTCATCAAATGTCATTTGCGATATAGATGGCAGAAACACGCACGAAGTAAGTGTGCTGACTCGTATAGATGCGCCCTTACTTCGTGCGGGCTTCCGCATCAACTGCGTAACTTCTAAAGTAATGAGCGATGAGTAAGAGCGTTTGTCGTTTCACTCATCACTCATCACTCTGCTCTTAACGCTTCAATCGGGTGTAGCCGCGCCGCACGCCACGCAGGCCAGAGGCCGCTGATAATGCCGACGAGTGATGAGACGCCGACGCCTAAGATGGCTGAGTTGATGCTCAGTAATAATGGGAAGCCCATCAACGCCGAGATCACGTAAGCGAGACCGAAGCCCGTCAGGACACCGATTGCGCCGCCGATGGCCGTGACCACGACGGCCTCAATTAAAAATTGCCTCAGGATATCAACTTGCCGCGCGCCGACGGCTTTGCGAAGCCCGATCTCTTTCGTGCGCTCCGTCACAGAGACCAGCATGATGTTCATCACGACAATGCCGCCGACGACCAATGAGATAGCGGCCACGCCGATGGTGACGATGTAGATGTTGGAGGTCGCTGTGCCGTAAAGATCAAGAAATACGTCCTGAGTCTCAAGCGCGAAGCCGTCATCTTCATCCTCGAAAGAGCGCCCGCGCCGGTTACGCATCACGGCTCGCACTTGATCTTGCACTTCCGGAAGTCGTTCAGCAGAGGCAGCCTGGATGAAGACTACCAATGAATCACGCGCGCCATAGATTTTCTGATAAGCCGTGTAAGGAATGTAAATCACATTGTCGCGCGAGAAGCCGAAGATTTTCCCTTTCTTCTCCGCCACGCCGACGATTTGAAAGACGCGCCCCGCGAGACGTATCTCCTGCCCGACCGCGCGCTCCGGTGATGCGCCGCCGAAAAGATTCTCCAGAATGTCTGTGCCGACCACGCAGGCATCGCGCCCCGAGGCCTGCTCGCTGTCAGACCAGTAGCGACCCGCATCAAGATTGACGGCGTCGATGTCGAACATCGAAAGCGTGATGCCGCGAATCGTTACTTCGTCGGATTTCTGGTCGTTGTGCTTAACGGTCTCGCGCGGGATGTTGGCGGAGATGCCCGTGCGCCAGCATGAAGTACACAGCCGCGCGATGGCGTCCGCATCGTCTTGCCTCACGTCTTTCCGCTTATTGAATTTGATGAAGTCCTCGCGCGAGGTAATGATCTGCGGGCGCTTGGAGATGGTGAAGACGGTCGAGCCTTGCGAAGAGAAGGTAGAGGCGACGGTTTGATCCAGTCCCTTGATGATCGTGACGACGGCGATGACAGCCGAGACGCCGACGACGATGCCGATGAGGGTCAATCCGGCGCGGAGCTTGTTGGCGCGCAGGCTCGAAATCGCAACGCGAAACGATTCCCAGAGCGCAGACGCGGCAACGTTCATCAAACTACCTCGTCCGTTCGTCCTTCTCAATCATTCCGTCGCGGATCGAGATGACGCGGTGCGCGCGCGCGGCGATGTCCGGCTCGTGCGTGACGACGATGATCGTGTTGCCTTCGGCGTGGAGTTTCTCAAAGAGGTTCATGATGTCGTGGCTCGTCGCCGTGTCGAGCGCGCCCGTCGGCTCATCTGCGAGCAGGATCGAAGGATGATTAACGAGCGCGCGGGCGATGGCAACTCTCTGGCGCTGCCCGCCGGATAGCTCGTTCGGCCTGTGCGTCATACGATCCGTGAGGTCAACTGCGGCCAGAGACTGTTTCGCCTTCTCGTGCCGCTCACTTGAACTCATTCCGGCGTAGATCAAAGGCAA
Organism: Acidobacteriota bacterium; assembly: GCA_013698055.1. Lineage (GTDB taxonomy): Bacteria > Acidobacteriota > Blastocatellia > Pyrinomonadales > Pyrinomonadaceae > QHXM01. The sequence goes on along the minus strand of JACCVS010000327.1, from coordinate 1,147 downwards.
CTCGACGTTATGCAAGGAGGTTGCGCGAGCGAGCAAATTGAAGGTCTGAAAGACAAAGCCGACTTCCTTGTTGCGGATGCGCGCCAACTCGTCATCGTCCATCTCGGAGACGTTCTTGCCGTTAATCCAGTATTCGCCTTTGCTCGGCGTGTCGAGACACCCGATCAAGTTCATGAGCGTTGATTTGCCGGAACCCGAAGGGCCGATGATGGCGAGGTACTCGCCCTTCTGCACGTCGAAGGAGACGCCGTGCAGGGCGTGAACCTCTTCCGAACCCATCTGGTAAGTCTTCCAGATATCGCGCATCGAGATGAGCGAGGCGGGCACGGCATCCCGCACGAGAACTTCGCCGCGTTCGATCACAGCTTCCGTTGCGGGTGTTGCGAGAATCGCGTCTGGCATTACTATTTCTCTCCGTCGGCAGCCGTCTCGCCGGGTTTACGCACGAGCCGCTTGACGGTCGTGTTGTCTTTCAACGCCTTGAGGACGCGACTCGGTCCCGTGATGACTTCCATGTCGGCCTGCACGCCGCTCAAAATCTGTATGTCGGATTCGCCGGTGATGCCCGTCGTGATCTCTACAAACTTCACCTTGTTACCCTGAAGAATATAAACGCCATTTACTTCTTTCGGTTTGTCCGCCGGTGAAGGCACATTTCCGGCCACTGCCGGGCTGGGTGCCGGAGTCGCTGGTTTCGGGACGATGGCCTGAAGCGGCACGGCGATGACGTTGTTTTCTATTTTGGTCGTGATGACGGCGGTAGCGCTCATGCCGGGTTTCAGGCCGTTGCGAATCTCGTCGGAGATATCCAGCCGGATGACGACGCGAAACTCTTTCGCCTCCTGAACGTTGATCGTGTTCTGAAGTCCGCCCTGCGTCGAAGACTTGCCGACGGCGAGTGGCGTCTTCTGTGTCACTTCGCCATCAACCTCACGATCTTTAAAGGCATCAACTTTGACCTTCACGCGTTGCCCGACCTCTACCTCGGCGATCTCGGTTTCATCAACCTTGACTTCGACGTTGACGATTGACATGTCCGCGATGGTCAACAGCGGCGTCGAGGAAAGCTGCGCGACGGCGAACTGGCCGACCTTTGAAGGAATGTCGGCGATGACGCCCGTGATGGGCGCGACTTGCGTGGCTTTGG
>JACCVS010000564.1 GCA_013698055.1 Acidobacteriota bacterium | reverse complement strand
GAGCGGCTTCGGCTGGCGAGAGCCACTTCCCTTCTTTCGTGATCGCAATCGGCACGACATCGTACTTGCGCGGATCAAGCGCTTCGATTACCGCACGCGCCGAGCGCACGCTGACCTCATGCTCGCCCGAACGCCCCCCAAAAACCACTCCAATGCGCAACTTTTTCATAGATAAGGTTAAAGTCCAAAGTCCAAAGGCAAAGGCAAATACCTGACTTTGGGCGTTAGACTTATTCTCAAAGAATCGTTTTTCCTAAAGCCGAGAGAATTAGTTCGACGCCAATTTCCGCCGTCCGGTTATTGATGTCCAGCGCCGTGTTGATCTCGACCATTTCGAGCAGGCGCATCCCACCCGCTTCGGCAATCTTCTCCAGCGCCAGGTGTGATTCGCGATATGTCAATCCACCGCGCACGAGCGTCCCCGAGCCGGGTGCGTCGCCCGGATCGAGTGCGTCTATATCAAACGTCACGGTGTAGCCCGCCGACGCGCGAGATGCGATGGCTATCGCTTCATCAATGCAGATGCTGATCCCGCGCTCGTCTATCTCGCGCATTGTGAAGAAGCGCATCCCCAATTGTCGAATCAGCTCGCGCTCGCCCTGATCTATGTCGCGCGCTCCCAAGTGCGCGCAGAAGCGCGGATCGAGCTTGGGTGAAAAACCTCCCACGTGCGTCAACTCCGGCGCGCCGAATCCGAGCAAAGCCGACAAAGGCATCCCGTGAATGTTGCCTGACGGAGATGTCTCCGGCGTATTCATGTCTGCATGAGCGTCGAACCAGATCAGACCGAGGGTTTGATTTCTCTCGTGGTAGAAAGAAGAGACACCGGCAATTGAGCCGATGGCGATTGAGTGATCGCCGCCAAGCACGAGCGGGAGTTCTCCGCCGCCCAGAATATTACGAACTTCCAGCGCCAATTCTTCGCACACTGCGCTGATTTCGGGCAGGTATTTCACCTTCCCCGTCGGCTCGGATGTCCCTTGCGGTCGCACAATTCGCATGTCACCGAGGTCGCGCACCTCATAGCCGAGCTGCGCGATACGTTGATTGAGACGCGCCACGCGCAATGCGGCTGGCCCAATGTCCACGCCCGCGAGGCTTGAGCCGAAGCCGAGCGGAACGCCGAGAATACTCACGCGATGCCCGGTGCCGGGACGATCCGAAGGAAAAGTTTGCGGCTGCTGTGTAGCTATAACTTCGCTCATAAAAACAGAATCCAGAGTTCAGAATACAGGAGTCAGAAGAGGAGATAATCCGTGACGGTGGCTTTGAGCCTTATCCATCCTGCATTCTGGATTCCGACTCTCGGCTCCTGATGTTCATTATTAGTCTGATGACGGTGGGGAAAAGAGCTTTCTATAACTCATAAGGAATTTCCTTTTGTCTTTTCAGTGATAACCGACACAGCTTGCTCGGGCGTCTGGGCAAAGTCGAGCACACTAACATCGGTTTCGCTGACGACCAAGTGCTGACGCCATGCTTCCACAATTGGCGGCCAGCAATCGCCCAGAAGGACGAGCGGGCGCGGCTCAATGACGTTGGTTTGCAGCTTGTTCCAGACAAGCGAGACTTCCGTCACCGTGCCCATCCCGCCACGTAGCGCGATGAATCCGACAGACCGCATGATGAGATGTTGAAGCCGCTCGTAAAAATGCGAGGTCGCAACTTTATCCGTGAGATAGCGGTTCGGCTCGGCCTTAAACTGATTCATCACGATGCCCAGCACGCGCCCACCCTTCTCACGAGCGCCGCGACTCGCAGCCTCCATCACACCCAGATAGCCGCCCGTGCAGATCGTGTAGCCTGCTTCGGCCAGCAATTCACCAACGCGACGAGCCTGTCCATATTCAGTGCATGACTCGTCGCAACGTGATCCGCCAAAAATGGTAACAATGCGTTCTTGAGTCTCATTCATAATTTAAGAAAGTCTAGCGAGTCCTTATGAGATCGTCGAGTCAATCAAGGTTAGAAGAATTTGCCGTCCAGATGACTCGCTGGACTTCCATATACTTAACGGACTATTTCAAGGCTTGAGACGGTATAGCATTCTCGGAAACGGAATCGTTTCGCGCACATGCTCAATGCCGCACATCCAGGCCGTGCAGCGCTCGATGCCCATTCCGAATCCGGCGTGCGGAACTGAGCCATAGCGCCGCAAATCGAGGTACCAGTCAAATGCCTCTTCAGGCAGTTGATGCAAAGCGATTTGCTCGCGCAAGAATTCCAGCGAAGTCGCGCGCTCGCCGCCGCCGATGACTTCGCCATAGCCTTCGGGCGCGAGCACGTCAACACCCAACGCCAACTCAGCCCGCTCCAGGTCGCGCGCCATGTAAAAGGCTTTGATTGCCGCCGGGTAACGATGAACCATGACGGGCTTGTCATACTTGCTCGAAATGTATGTCTCATCCGGCGCGCCGAAATCTCCGCCCCACTCGAAACGCGATTCCATTTCACCGCGCTCGTGGCCTTCGTGCAGAATCTTAACAGCATCGTCGTAATGCAAACGCGGGAAGGGGGGCACAATTGCTTCAAGCCGCGAAGTATCGCGCTCTAAGATTTTCAACTCTTCCGCTCGGTCTTCCAGCACGCGCGCGGCAATGTTTGCGAGAAATCGCTCGCACAGATTCATCACGTCGTCGAGCGTGGCATAAGCCATCTCAGGCTCGACCATCCAGAACTCTGTCAAGTGGCGGCGCGTCTTCGACTTCTCAGCGCGAAACGTCGGGCCGAAGCAATAGACCTTGCCAAACGCGGCGGCGGTCGCTTCATTGTAAAGCTGGCCGGATTGCGTGAGATATGCCTTTTGATCGTCGAAGTAGTCAACTTCAAAAAGCGTGGTCGTGCCCTCGCACGCCGCGGGCGTGAAGACGGGAGCATCGGCCAGCGTAAAATTGTCCGCATCCAGAAAATCACGCACGGCTTTGACGACCGTATGGCGAACTTTCAGGATCGCGTGCTGGCGGCGCGAGCGCAGCCACAGATGGCGATGATCCATCAAAAATTCCGTGCCATGCTCTTTGGGCGAAATCGGGTAATCGTGCGCCGCTTGGATAACCTCAGCCCCTACGACATCAAGCTCGAAGCCTCCCGGCGCGCGCTCATCCGCCCGCACCGTGCCGCGTATCGTGAGCGCCGATTCCTGCCCCAAGCCTTTGAGGGCTTCCCAGACTTCTTCCGAAACGGCCTTCTTGAAAACCACGCACTGCACAACACCCGTCCCATCACGAAGCTGCGGAAACAGCAGCTTGCCGCTCGAACGAAGATTGTAAAGCCACCCTTTGAGCGTGACTTCCTCGCCGACATGCGCTGATAACTGATTGATGTATGTCTGTTCCATAAAGTGATAGGTGATGAGTGATAAGTGATGGGTGATAGGAGAATGCAGTTTCCTATCACCCATCACTTATCACTCATCACTGTCTTTTAACCGTTCCGTAATCGCTTTTCTCAGAGCCGGGAAACGTCCGAGCCATTCTAATGCCTGGTGAACAATCTGGAGAGTCGGCTTGATGAATTGGGCGTAGGTCGCGCCGCGCCCGCTGACGGCTGTCTGGTACGAGAATGTGCCGACTGCCTTAAGCCCGCGCTGCACGCTCATC
>JACCVS010000547.1 GCA_013698055.1 Acidobacteriota bacterium | reverse complement strand
GCCGGCAGCGTAAAGCCCCTTAGGGTTCCGCCGTCCAGCGTCATGAGCGCCACGGTCATCGCTGCGGTGCCGGCGAGAAACATGGTGAGCGCGATCACGCGCTTCCGAGCCGGGTTGTTACGCATCGGTTAAATGACCTCTTTCCGCAAAAACTCACATCTCAATATACCAACCAACACACTCCCAAAACAGACAATAATGAGTTCTCGCACAGCGCATTGTGCAGGGTCAAGTTCTAATTTTTACAACTAATCAGAGAAATCATTGTATTGTTCGGCGGCTTCCGCCAAGCTATCCTAAAGAACTGATTAAAGGCCATCGCGTCACATTATAACCTTACTTGATAGCAGTAGGATTATTGTAACTTTCGTCTCAAGCCACTAGTCTTTGTCTCTGGCTGCTCTCGCCATTTTATTCAGCTTCGCCAACGTTTCGTCGCACCAATCGAGAAGTGCTCGGCGAACGTGTTGACCGTAGTGTATCGTCATCAACCAGTAAGGCAAGTTCGGGTCGTCAGCAGGATTAGAACCCTTGACCTCCTTCTCAATCCACTGGTACTTTTCAAGCAACTCGCGCTGAAGCTCTCGAAATTGCTCAATATGCCGGATATTGACGCTGACCTCCACCTCTTCACCGAAGAAGAGCTTTAGTAACAACTCGTTGCGCTCCACTTTCGGCGTCGCGCCTTCAGCGAGCCAAGCCTGCAACTCTTTGCGACCCGCTGCGGTTAAAGTGTAAACGTGGCGGTCGGGTTTGCCCGCCCCTCTCTGGACGGTCTTAGTCACCAACTTTTTCCCAACCAAACTTTTCAACATCGGGTAGATTTGTCCGTAGCTCTCTGTCCAAAAATTGCTGATGCTCTCCTGGATTACCTTCTTGATGTCGTAGCCGGACATTGGCTTGATGCTGAGCATCCCGAGAATCGCGTACTTGCTCTTGGTTTCCTTCATATATTGACCTGCTATGTATCTACATGATATATAACTCTTAACTACAAGCGAGATTGTAAGTCATCACCAGCGATTCTGTATAGCGGAGGACAACAATGGACGACATTTTTCAGTTGACCCGGATGATACACATCCTCTCAGGCGGCCTCGGATTGTTCGTCGCGCCGGGCGCGATGTTGACGCGCAAGGGCGGACTCTGGCACAGGCGTTGGGGCAAGGTTTACTTTTGGTCAATGGTCGTCGTCGTCCTAACAGGGGTCTTGCTGGCGTTCGTGCGCTTCAATCCTTTTTTACTGCTTATCGCCGTGTTCAGCTTCTACCTGGCGTTTTCCGGCTACAGAGCCTTGTACCGTAAGACCCCACAACAACGGGCTGGCATCCTGGATTGGGGCGTGTCGGTGTTGATGTTAACGGGCGGTGCGAGTTTCATCGGATACGGAATTTACCTTCTCCTGATCCTACAGACCGTGAGTTTCGGAATTGTCGCCATCGTCTTTGGCAGCATCGGTCTGGCATCAGCCATCTCGGATATTCGCAGTTTCCTGCGCCCTCCCACAGACAAGCTGGCATGGTGGTTCTCGCACATGTCAGGCATGTTAGCGGCTTACATCGCTACGGTCTCAGCTTTTTCGGTCGTCAACTTCCACTTCCTGCCACCGGCAGTGCGCTGGCTGTGGCCGACCGTCATCGGCACGATAGGCACTACCGTCTGGACACGTTATTACCGCGAGAAATTTCGCCGCGCTGATGAAGCGCGGAACAAATCTAAGGCGGGAAGCGGGCGCATCATCGAATCGGGCGCAGCTTAACTTCTCATTCGACGCTTGTTTAATTTTCCGGGGGAAAGTGTGTGTTCTATGCCAATCAATTTTAATCGCGCTTTCTTCCATTCAATAATCGAGCGCCTCATCCGATACGGATTGTGAGCTACAGATTCTCAATCTATCCCTCATCACTTGTCACTCGCCACTGTTCTTATTATTCTTGCGATGCTCTCTTATCCGAACACTCTTTGGGACAACAATCATGACAGTCAAATCAGACCGCTGGATTCGCCGCATGGCCGAAGACGAGCAACTCATTCAGCCATTCAGCGCACAACTCGTCCGTGAAGTGCAGGGACGCCGCATCATCTCCGCCGGAGCATCGAGCTATGGATACGATATGCGCCTTGCGGACGACGGCTTCCGCGTCTTCTCCCCGATTCACGGGCGCGAGATTGATCCCAAGAAATTTGACGAAAGCTCTCTGGTCGAGCCTCCTTTGCAGACAACAGACGACGGCTCGCAATACTACCTTATGCCGCCGCACTCTTATGCCCTGGGAGTGACGGTCGAAACCTTCCGTATGCCACGCAACGTCACAGCCATCTGTATGGGAAAATCGACCTACGCGCGCGCTGGATTGATCGTCAACACCACTCCGCTCGAAGCCGGATGGCAGGGTCGTCTCGTCATCGAGCTTGGCAATCTCGCAGACCTGCCTTTGCGCGTCTACGTTAACGAGGGCATCGGGCAGGTGGTCTTCTTTGAGTCGGACGAAGACTGTAGCGTCTCCTATGAAGATCGCGG
>JACCVS010000523.1 GCA_013698055.1 Acidobacteriota bacterium | reverse complement strand
GCCTGTTCGAGCGAGAGGTCTTTGACGGGCACGAGCCGCATCGCTTCGTCGGCGCTTGCCGCGCGCATGTTCGTCAGCTTCTTTTCCTTGATGGCGTTGACATCCAGGTCAACTGCGCGGGCGTTCTCTCCGATCACCATGCCTTCATAAACTTTCGTTTGCGGGCGCGCAAAGAGTGACCCGCGCTCCTGAAGATTGTAGAGCGCGTAGGTCGTCGTCTCGCCCATGCGGTCAGAGACAAGCGAGCCGGTAGCGCGCCCGCGCATGTCGCCCAGCCATTCGCCCCAGCGTAAGAAGATCGTGTTGATCAATCCCGTTCCCTTTGTCTCCGTCAGGAACTCGTTGCGAAAGCCGATCAGGCCGCGCGACGGCGTTTCAAATTCAAGGCGCACGCGACCCGTGCCATGATTGACCATCTTCACCATCTGACCCTTGCGCCGTCCCAAGGCCTCCGTCACGACACCGATAAACTCGTCGGGACAATCCACGACGACCTGTTCGATAGGCTCCATCAAGACGCCGTCAACTTTCCGTGTAATCACTTCAGGCTTGGAAACCTGAAGCTCGTATCCTTCGCGGCGCATCATCTCGATCAGGATGGCAAGCTGCAATTCGCCGCGCCCGGAAACTTTGAACAACTCCGGCTGCTCAGTCGGCTCGACCCGGATGGCGACGTTGCCGAGAATCTCTTTGTCCAATCGCTCTTTGATCTGTCGCGACGTAACGTATTTTCCTTCGCGCCCGGCAAAGGGCGAGTTGTTAACGCCGAAGATCATCGAGATGGTCGGCTCGTCAACGTGGATGACGGGCAGAGGCTGCGGATTATCAACGCTCGTGATGGTTTCGCCGATCTCTATGCTCTCGATGCCCGCGAGCGCGACGATGTCGCCGACGCCGGCGCGCTGTATAGACTCACGCTTCAGTCCTTCAAAACCATAAAGCTGCGACACGCGCGTCTTCTGTATCGAACCGTCGCGCTTGACGATGGCCACCTGATCGCCCACCGCAATCTCGCCCGAAAAGATACGGCCAATGGCGAGTCGCCCGACGTAATCGCTGTAATCCAGATTCGCTACGAGTAGCTGCAAAGAATCTTCGCGCAAAGCGACGGGAGCCGGGATGGTTTTCAGAATCTGATCGAACAGCGGGCGCAAATCAGTTGAATCATCGGTTAAATTTTTCTTCGCCATTCCATCGCGCGAGACAGCATAGAGAATAGGAAACTCTATCTGCTCGTCGGTCGCGTCCAGATCAAGAAACAGCTCGTAGATTTCATCTACGACTTCGGCGGGGCGCGCGTCCTGACGATCAATCTTGTTCACCACCGCAATAGCTGGCAATCTTGCCTCGAGTGCTTTACGCAGGACGAAGCGAGTCTGCGGCAAACAGCCTTCAGCCGAGTCTACGAGAAGCATCACGCCGTCCACCATTTTAAGGACGCGCTCGACCTCGCCGCCAAAATCGGCGTGCCCCGGTGTGTCTAAGATATTTATCTTCACGTCACCGTAATGCACGCTCGTGTTTTTGGCCATGATCGTGATACCGCGCTCGCGCTCCAAATCCATTGAATCCATTACACGATCCCTGACCTGTTCGTTGTCACGAAACGTCCCCGATTGCTTGAGCATCGCGTCAACGAGCGTGGTCTTGCCGTGGTCAACGTGGGCGATGATGGCTATATTGCGAATCTCTTTTGTCTCTTGCGTCATAATTCCCCTACACAGATAAAAATCTCATTTTTAGCGTTGAAGCGCCAAACCAAACATCTTACCACGTGTGATTCAATTGGGCACATGCCGGAACGCAAAAGATAAAGGCGCAAAGAACATCATTAAAGACTTCTTTGCGCCTCTGCATGATAATTTATGGCTTCAACTCAGGTGGTGAAAGCGCCAGTTTGTCTCAGCGCTTCGTACAGGACAATGGCTACGGCAGTGGCAAGATTCAGGCTGCGGACATTCGGGTTGAGCATCGGAATGGTCAGGCATCTCTCCCAATTTGCGCGCAGCAAATCTTCAGGCAACCCGCGCGTCTCGCGCCCGAAGACCAGGCAATCATCCTGCTCGAAACGCCAATCCGTGTAATGTCTCTCGGCCTTCGTTGTGAGGTAAATAAATCTTG
>JACCVS010000489.1 GCA_013698055.1 Acidobacteriota bacterium | reverse complement strand
TCTCTCGCGCGACTCTCGCTCTTTTCAAGCGTCTCGGTGCGCCGCCTGACATTGTTCATGTCAACGATTGGCCCGGTGGTTTTGCTGCCGCAGAGCTTCGATCGCGTCGTTCCTATGATTCGTTTTACTCTGGGACACGAACGCTCTTTTCGATTCATAATCTCGCCTATCAGGGCGCGTTTGATTCCAGCCAACTCTGGATTCTGGGCTTTGGTGAATCGGAGCGTGAGGCTTTTATGATGGAAGGTGCAGCGTCCGCCCTGAAAGCTGGATTGTTGATGAGCGATGCGCTCTCGACCGTCAGTCATCGCTATTCGCTTGAGATTCAGCAGCCTGAGCATGGGCACGGTCTTGAATGGATTCTGCGCGCGCGCCGCGACCGGCTCTTTGGAATTACGAACGGAGTTGACTACGACGTTTGGAATCCGGCGACTGATCCGCTTCTGCACGCGCATTTCGATGCGGACAATCTTGACGGCAAGCGCGCCTGCAAGCTGGGGCTGCTGCGTGAATTTAGTTTGCCGGAGGATTTGGATCGACCAATCATTGCCAACATCTCTCGCCTGACTTCGCAGAAGGGTTACGACCTGATTAAAGAGGCGAGCGGGGCCATCCTTGACACGGGCGCGTTCTTTATCGCGCTCGGCTCGGGGGCAAGCGAGTACGAAGATTTTCTGCAAACGATGCGTGATCATGCTCCCCGGCAGGTGGGCGTTTTCAAAGGCTTCAATGAACCGTTGGCACATCGTATCGAATCAGGCGCGGATATGTTCCTGATGCCATCGCTCTTTGAGCCGTGCGGGTTGAACCAAATGTATAGCACGCGCTACGGCACTGTGCCGATTGTGCGGGCGACGGGTGGCCTGGACGACACAGTTCAGGATTATGACCGTGTCAGCCGCGCAGGCAACGGTTTTAAGTTCGAGCCTTATACGGCTACTGCGATGCTTGATAAAATTTACGAGGCGCTCTACTGTTACGCTGAGCCTGATGTCTGGCGCAGGATTCAATTGAACGGGATGGGCGTTGACAATTCATGGCGAGTCGTCGCGCAAAAGTACAGACTGCTTTACAGCGCTATGGCTCGAATGTAAAAGAGTGAATGTCAGAGGTCAGCTACCAATCTGTAGCCTCTGGTTTATTTTGCTTTCGTGCAGTTAGAAATAAAGGAGAATCTATTATGAGCGAACATGTAACCGAAGTGAGCGACAGCTCTTTTGAAAAAGACGTTCTTGAATCAGAGAACCCGGTGCTTGTAGATTTCTGGGCTGCATGGTGTGCGCCCTGCCGGATGCTTGCGCCAACGGTCGAAGCGGTGGCCGAGAAATATTCCAGCACGGCGCGCGTCGTCAAGCTCAATGTTGACGAGAATCCGTCAGTTTCACAACGCTACGGTATCAAAGGCATCCCGACACTGATTCTCTTCAAGGGGGGCAAGGAAGAGGAGCGTGTCGTCGGCGCGACCAGCAAAGAAGCCATCTCACGCATGATTGATAAGCACGTCAGCGCAGCCAGCGCCTAAAGCAATCAGCGACTATGTGGCGCGAGCGGCCTTTCCAATAAATAACCGCTGCGCGCCACTTCTATTTTCCAGGGAAACAAGCAGTTCTAAAACCAGAAGTTAGAAGCTCAGGGGTCAGAGGTTAGTAAGAGCTGACATCTAGCATCTAGCATCTAACATCTGACTTTATGAAAACTTTGTCTAAGAGTCGCCCCCAGCGACACCGCTCGATAGAAGAGCGTCTCGCCGCCGCCAGACGCTCGCGCGCCGTCGAGGACACCAAGTTTCGCGCCCGCCAGGCGCAAGGCAAGGTTCGCCGTTTCGTCAGCGCCAACTTTCGTAAGGATGAAGTCATCGCTTCCCTCGCGCTTCGTCGCGGCGAATGCAATCGCTGCGGGGCTTGCTGCGAGATTCTTTTCAAATGTCCCTTCCTCAAGAAACACGATGATGGGACGAGCACCTGCGGCGTTTACGAAGACCGTCCCAATCAATGTCGCCTCTTTCCCATCG
>JACCVS010000475.1 GCA_013698055.1 Acidobacteriota bacterium | reverse complement strand
TCATCGCTACCAACCCCATGCATTCCACCATGCCGAGTGCTTCCATTTTTTTGACCTCTCAGGTTTCAATCACTTAATAGCCGAACGCGCGTGCGCCATAGTAGCATGAAGCTGTCAGACTGTAGTATATGGGCATGATTTCAAGGTCGGCCTTGAAATCATTGGCTGATATCTTATGCTGACTTTCAAATCCCGTGCTATATTTTAGCAAGCGACGATTACGAGATTTAGAATTACTTATGTCCAGCCAACCGACAACTTATTTAACACCTGAGGAGTATTTGGCTCTGGAACGCAAAGCTGAATTCAAAAGCGAGTATGTTGACGGCGAAATTGTGGCGATGACCGGAGCGAGCCGAAAGCATAATTTAGTTGTCGTCAATATCACTGGTGAAATCAGCCAACAATTAAAAGGGCGCTCGTGCGAAGCATACTGCAACGACATGCGTGTCAGAATCCCCTCAAGTCGCCTGTACACCTACCCTGACATGGTGGTCGTCTGTGGCGAGCCTCAATTTGAAGATAAGGAATTTGACACGCTGCTCAATCCAACTGTCATTATCGAGGTACTCTCCAAATCTACAGAGTTATATGATCGCGGCAAAAAGTTTGGCTTTTATCGAACGATTGAGTCTCTCGCTGAATATTTATTAGTCGCACAGGATGAACGCCATATTGAGCAATATGTCAGACAGCCTGATGGGGGGTGGCTGCTTTCAGAGCATCGCTCGCCGGAAGACACCGTTAAGCTCACCTCTATTCAATCTTCACTTGAGCTTCGAGAAGTGTATGACAAAGTCGCTTTCTCAGAGGCCATGCGTAACGAGGGCTTAGACCGAACAGCTTCATAACTCCTGATCTTGGTTGTCTGCTCCGATAAAGTCCTTCCCGTCATCTTTCCGCAATTATCCAGGTTTGTTAAGCGCTCTCAATTCCGAAGCGAATGAATCGGCGCAGGAATGCGCCCGCCGCGCCGGATAAATCCATCAGACGAAAATTTGTTGACTGACATGATCGGCGCTGTGCCGAGCAACCCGCCGAACTCGACCATCTCCCCGACATCCTTGCCGGGAACCGGGATGATGCGCACGGCAGTCGTCTTGTTGTTCATCACGCCGATGGCCATCTCGTCCGCGATGATTGCGGCTATAGTCTCAGCCGTCGTCGAGCCTGGCACGGCGACCATATCAATGCCGACCGAGCAAACGCTCGTCCATGCTTCGAGTTTATCTAAAGATAGTGCGCCGATGCGCGCAGCCTCGATCATGCTGGCGTCTTCCGAGACGGGAATGAACGCACCGCTCATTCCACCGACTGAGCCGCTCGCCATCGCGCCGCCTTTCTTGACAGCATCCGTCAGGAGCGCGAGTGCAGCGGTTGTTCCATGTGTGCCCGCGCGCTCGAATCCGAAGGCTTCGAGAATATCTGCGACGGAATCGCCAGGCGCGGGCGTCGGAGCCAGCGAGAGATCAATGATGCCGAAAGGGATGTTGAGACGACGCGCTGCTTCGCGCCCGACCAATTCACCTGCACGTGCCAGCTTGAAGGAGAGCTTTTTGATCAGCTCGGCCAACTCATGCAGCGGCAAATCCTTTGGCGCGTGGCGCACGGCGTGATTGACCACGCCGGGGCCGGAGACGCCGACATTGATGACTGCCTCCGGCTCGCCCACGCCATGAAACGCTCCCGCCATAAACGGATTGTCTTCGACTGCATTGGCGAAGCAGACGAACTTGGCGCAGGCCAACCCTCCCCGCTCGCTCGTCCGCTCGGCCATCTCCTTGATTAAAACTCCGGTGCGTCGAACCGCGTCCATGTTGATTCCGGCGCGCGTCGTCGCCACGTTCAAAGAGGAACAGAGCCGCTCGGTTGTCGCCAGAGCTTCAGGAATGGAATCAAGAAAATCACTCTCAATGCGCGTCCAGCCTTTGTGAACCAGCGCGGAATAGCCGCCGATGAAATCCACTCCGACCTTTCGTGCCGCTTCGTCTATTGAGCGCGCGAGCGTCAGGTAATCGCTCTTCGTGCGCGCGCCGCCAGCGATAATTGCGGCGGGTGTGATCGAGATTCTCTTATTAGCGATGCGAATGCCGACCTCGTCGCCGATCTCGTTGACAGTTGAGACGAGTCGTTCAGCCGTGCGCTCGATTTTCTCACGCACTCTTTCGGCGGTTCTCTCAAGAGAACCGCCCGCGCAATCGAGCAGCGAGAGGCCGAGAGTGACGGTGCGAATGTCGAGATGCTCCATCTCCGTCATGCGCACGGTCTGCAAGATTTCCGCCTGTGTATATTCCATTTATCAGAAGAGATAGTTGAGTAAAAGCAGCAGCAACGAGAGAAGTATCAGGGCGACGGCGACAAGCACGAAGCGCAGGCTCGGGTCATACGAGGCTTCCTCCAGCATCACAGTTGAAGCCTGCCGCAATTTTTCGACGCGCGGAGAGAGTTTTTCATCAACGACATCGCGCGCTATTGCCGTCACCCGCTGCCGTTTCGAGCGTTCACCATCGTCAGTTACAGCGAGCGGCGCGACAATCTCCGCTTGCTGATAACTGTTTCCCCCGGCATCGGGCGCGAATGTATCTTGAAGGGGCACATTGTCAGGAACGGACGCGGGTGCGCTTTCCGGCAGCCCAATAGTTGAGGCGTTCAGCCCGCTTTCAGTTTTCCTGAGAGCGGACATCTCGGGCGCTTCAACTGGAGAGCCAACGTTGGCCGCTCCCGCTTTCAACGTCTTGCCGCACTGCGGGCAGAAGACAGCGCTCCCGCGAACAGATGCGCCACACTCCAGACATCGCCGTGCTATTTCAGGTTCCATAAAAAACAGTGACGAGTGACAAGTGACAAGTGACGAGCAAGAAGAAAAACAAGACAGGCGAACAGGTGCGTATTCCTGTTTTAACTTGTCACTTGTCACTCGCCACTTGTCACTGTTTTATCAAATTCTGTGCATCGCGTTAAAGATGTCTTCGCGTTGCGCGTAGATGCGGACGCCGAGTTGCCCGCCCGCGTTACGAAAACGATCTTTGAGCGCGGTGGCGGATTCTCTGGCACCTGACATGTCGGCGATGATGATCATGGCGAACTTGCCATGCACCACAGTCTGGTTGATATCAATGATGCTACAACCCGCTTCGGCCAGAACCTGCGAGACTCCGGCGACGATGCCGGGATGGTCAACGCCGAACACGGAGACGATAAGGCGCTCGGCTGAGCCTGCATCACGCGCCTCACGCTCGCGCTCGCTGGTCGAGCCGTGATCGCCCATCCTCGCGCTGCTTCCGTTCCCGATGACAGGCTCAATCGCCTGGTAAACATCCGTCACCAACTGCTCGACCATCTGTTCGTCTGCGCCCGTGCCCAGACGGCTGTAGACGGCGCGCGTGATTCGATAAATTAGCTCTTCGTTTGCCATCTTAAAACAGTGACGAGTGACAAGTGACAAGTGACGAGTAAGGAGAAGAACAAGACAGTCGAACAGATGCGTGCTGCTGTTCCAACTTGTCACTCATCACTCTTAACTTGTCACTACTCTCTATTATCTCCCGTCCTTTAATTCGCGCGCGGCTTCGCGGACATCTTCCGAGAGAGCATCCTGCAAGTCCATGCGGTCAACAATGCCGATCACCGCTGCTTCGATTGACATCTCCTGATCGCCGATGGCCGAACGCGCCGCCTTGCCGTAAGCGCACATCACCGTCTCGCCGATGCCCGCGCCCATGCGATCTGCGACGACGACGATATTCTTCGTCGGCTCTTTATCGAGATCGTAGGGGTGGATAATCAAAAAGCGGACGCCCTCCAGATCGGGTGCCTTCTTTGTTGACCAGACTGTACCGACAACTTTTCCGAGGAACATAGTTTTCAGTTTTTAGTTTCCAGTTTCCAGTTCTCGGCTTGATGCTGAAAACTAAAAACTGAAAACTATGAACTAGCTTTTTGCGAAGACCTCCGCGGGATCGCCCATGTCGTGCGCTGACGGAGTAATGATGGTGCGCGCGTTGACGTAAATCTTCTCGCCTTTCTGGATGGCGCGGCGCACATCGTCCTCGCTGACGAAGTCAACTGACTTGCGAGCGTTGCCGTTTGTGGCAGCCTGTCCGCCGTTTGCCTGCGCGGGTGCGGTTGGTGTTGGTGCGATTGGCGACGCGGGGCGCGCTGATGCGCTGCCGTTGCCGCCGCCGTTTGTATCTACTACTGCGGTCGGCGCAGCTTCGGCATGTGGTGCGGCTGAAGCGGCGGCGTAACGACTGTCGGCCTCAATGTCAATCACAGGTTGAGCAGGCATCGGCGAGCTTGTCGGATGAAGCTCTGCGTGCGTGGACTGACCGGGAGCGCGATTCGCCAGAAAACGATCAACGATGGCGCTAATCTCTTCGCGGCCTATTGTGTGTGGCGCGCTGGAGGAAGCGGTCATAGCTGGCTGTTGTGCTGCTTCGCCGGACTTCTGCGCTGCCAGCGCCGGGCGGGCGCTCTTGACCGGCCTCGTCTCAAACGCGACGCGCTTGATATCCATCAGGTGAAGCGGCGAAACGTTATCTGAAGTGACGTTGCCCCCCCAAGAGCCGCAACCCAGAGTCATCGAAGGCGGAAGCGCTGTCGAGAAGCCGATAGCGCCGTGTGTCGTCGGCGAATTGACGATGACGCGCGAGGCGGGCATCTCGCGCCCGTAAGCAACCGCCGCTTCGCGCGAGCGCGTGTGGACACCCGCCGTGTGACCCATCCCACCATAACTTAAAACTTCAAAGCAGCGGGCTGCGCCGCGCTCAAGTCCGTCTTCAACGTAGAAAGCTAAGATAGGCGACAACTTCTCCATCGAGAGTGGGTGCTCGCGCCCGACGCCGCCGACATCCGCAAGCAGGCAGCGTGTGCCCGGTGGAATGTTGATGCCCGCCATCTTCGCAATTACTTCGGCTGACCTGCCGACGATTGCCGGGTTAAGAGAGCGTTGCGGTGTGGCGACGACTTTCGCCAGTTGATCTGCTTCAGCGGCAGACAGGAAATGTCCGCCCTGCGCTTTGAACTGCTCGCGGACAGCCTTCTCCACCGGAGCATCAACGACAACCGCCTGCTCCGAAGCGCAGATCGTTCCGTTGTCAAAGCAAGTACTGGTCAGGATGTCCTGCACGGCCTTTGCGACATCCGCCGTGCGCTCGATGAAGGAAGGAACGTTGCCGGGGCCGACGCCGAACGCAGGCTTGCCCGACGAATAGGCTGCGCGCACGAGACCGATGCCGCCCGTCGCCAGGATGACGGCAGTCTGCTTGTGCTTCATCAGGGTTTCAGTGCCTTCGATGGTGGCCGTCGTCATGCAGCCGATGGCGTCAGCGGGCAAGCCCTCTTTAATGGCAGCATCGCGCACGACCTTGACCGTCTCGTTGATGCAGCGCGCGGCTGAAGGATGTGGCGACAGCACGATGGCATTGCGAGACTTAATAGCGATGAGGCATTTGAAGATGGCCGTCGAGGTCGGATTCGTCGAAGGGATGATTCCGGCGACGACGCCGCGCGGGCTGGCGATTTCGACCACGTCCTTTGATTCGGAGACGATGCCGACGGTGCGAAGGTTCTTGAAGTAATTCCAGACATCTTCAGAGGCGAAACGGTTCTTCACCTCTTTGTCGGCTGCGACGCCGAAGCCCGTCTCTTCCACCGCCAGCGCACCGAGCCGAGCCGCTTCACGCAAAGCAGCTTTCGCCATCGCCTCGCAGATGCGATCTATCTTGCCCTGATCGAAACGCGCCAGTGTCACCTGAGCGCGATGCGCCGCCTCGACCAGGTCGCGCGCCTGCTGCACAGACACGAGGTCTTTATCAACTGACATGACGAAACCTCCGAAAAGCAGAAGTCAGAAGTCAGAAGTCAGGAGTCAGGAGTCAGGAGTCAGAATAAAAACAAAAGCGGTCGCCGCCTCTTCATTCTGACTCCTGTATTCTGAATTCTGACTCCTGCCTTTATCACTTCGCTCGCTCTTTATTATTCTCGCGCGTGCCTTGCAGAGACCGTCCCTGTTCGCCTTCGCCGAGTTGCCCGGAGGAGCCGCTTCCAGCGCCGAGGGCGCGCTCATCGGGGCTATGGCCGGTGCGACCATTCGTGGGCAGCACGCGCTCGACTTCCTGATGCGGGCGCGGAATGACGTGGACGCTGATGAGTTCGCCGACGCGTCTTGCTGCGGCTGCGCCCGCGTCCGTCGCGGCCTTGACCGCGCCGACATCGCCACGCACGAAGATCGTCACGTAGCCTGCGCCGATATATTCTTTTCCTAAAAGTGTGACGTTGGCCGCCTTGACCATCGCGTCCGCCGCTTCCACCGCGCCGACGAAACCTTTGGTCTCGACCATTCCGAGTGCTTCGAGAGACATACCTTTAGTCTCCTCCTCACTTTTCCTATTGTAGAAGTTAAAAACGAATAGCTGGTTGATCTAACTCTGCAATCGTAGCCCTGTGCGCCCGAAGAATCAAGAGACGCGCATCCTTTTGAGAAACAAAAGTTTGACAACGTTTTCCACAGCACGTTATATTGCGCCCCAACAACTTGTTCCGGCGCTGTCGCTAAAGAGTATCTGGCGAGGCAATTGGGAGGCGCGACAGAAGGCTCGGATGAATATTCCATACTGGCTGATTCCAGGTAAATTTCAGTTCTGCCCGATTCAACATCCAGCGGCGGAAATATATTGGTGATGGCAGCTTCTTTTGGAGAGGAATTGCGACTCGCACGCGAGGCGCGGGGCATTACCCTGCGCCAAATCTCCGAGCAAACGCGCATTTCCATCCGCTATCTGGAAGCCATCGAATCAAACGATTACAAGCGATTGCCCGGCGGCATCTTCAACCGCAGTTTCATCAAAGCCTACGCCAAGCAAATCAGCTTTGACGAGGAAGAAGCGTTGGAGGGCTACTTACGCACGGCGCGCGAACAGGGTGACCCGGGCGATGAAGTCGTTACCACGCCTTACAAGCCACACGTCTACACTGATGGAGGCTCGCGCTCGCCGCTCGTCACGCTGCTGCTGACGATTCTGATACTTGGGATTCTTGCTCTCGGCGTCTATGCCCTTCTGCACTGGTATCGGCGGCAAGAGGCGACGGGAACCAACATCCCGCAGCCGCCAACTCCGACTAACACGCAGGCCGCGAACTCGGCTGC
>JACCVS010000470.1 GCA_013698055.1 Acidobacteriota bacterium | reverse complement strand
TGCATCACATGAGCGCTCGTCCGGCTGTCAAGGTCTTCTCACGCACGTCCGTTGTCGCCAATGGCCTTGAGCGCCAAGCCTTCAACTTAATCAACTCAGAGCGGGCGAAGATGGGTTTATCGCCGCTTGTTTGGGATGGAGAGTTGTGCCAGGTGGCGCGTTATCACTCTGATAGCATGGGGCGTCTGAATTTCTTTGACCATGAAGGTCCGGACGGCACGAATTTGTTGGATCGCGTGACCGCGAGGGGCATCATGTGGAAGTCTATGGGCGAAAATATCGCGTATAATCAGGGACACGACGATCCGGCAGCATCAGCCGTTGACCAGTGGATGCATTCCCCGAAGCACCGCGCCAACATTTTGCGTGGGAATTATACGCATTCGGCAATTGGCATCACACGCACGGCGGACGGTCGCGTTTACTTAACTCAGGTTTTCATCATGCGCTGAGTGTGCCCACTTTTTTAGGATAGACCGAGGGCGGCTGGTGCTTCACATTTGAAAGGTCAGTCGCCCGAGGTGTCTAAAGATGCTTTCACACTCCCGTCGTTCGCCAAGATTAACTGGCGGCTTCACGTGCTCGGTCGCCGCGCAGACGGGCTTCATGAGATTCGCACCGTCTTTCAAACCATCACGCTCCACGATAAGCTGACGTTCGCGGCGCGTGATGATGACAGGCTACTGCTCACCTCAGATTCCACAGACATTCCAATAGACGAAAGCAATCTTATTGTACGTGCGGCTGTTGCGCTCAGAAACAAACGTGGAATCAAGAGCGGAGCTTCAATCCATCTGGAAAAAAATATCCCTGTGGAGGGCGGTCTCGGTGGTGGCTCATCAAACGCTGCTATTGCCCTGCTTGGTCTTGCGTATCTCTGGGAGATTGAGACGAGCAAGCAGGAGCTTGAAGAGATTGGCGCGATTCTGGGCGCAGACGTGCCCTTCTTCTTGACTGGCGGAACTGCTCTTGGGACGGGGCTGGGAACAGAGGTTCGACCTGGCAATGAAGTGATCGCAGAACACATGCTGATCGTCAAGCCGCAGGCGAAAGTCTCAACCGCTGAAGCATACAAAGCCCTCAACTGCCCCGCCTTGACAAAGGTGGAGAGCGACATTATTCTCTCTATTTCTTGTGCAGACGGGCAATTTACGGATTCTTATCCTGATGCACTGCATAACGACTTTGAGCCGGTCGTCTTCCATCTGAAACCGGAAATCGAGCGTGCGCACGACGCTCTGTTACAACAGGGCGCACGAAACGCTCTGCTCGCGGGAAGTGGCTCGAGCGTTTTTGGAGTCTTTGACAAAAGGGAAGCGCAAGAGCGTGCGATTGAAACATTGAAGAAGAAACGCGAGTGGCGAATATTTCCGTGCTCGACGCTCTCTCGCACAGCTTATCTGGCAGCGCTCGGCGCGTGTGTCGTTCCTCTGGAGCGCGCATGATAATGATTAAATAGTTAATCCTGGGGCGTCGCCAAGTGGTAAGGCACCGGTCTTTGGATCCGGCATTCGTAGGTTCGAATCCTTCCGCCCCAGCCAATAGAGCAGTGACAAGTTGCGAGTGACAAGTGACGAGTTTAATGCTTGTGCTTGCTTGTCACTCATTACTCGTCACTTGTCACTGAGTTTATGAGTACAACCGGCGGCATCAAAGTCTTTTCAGGCACGGCAAATCGCGTGCTGGCCGAAGAGATTTGCCACTACTTGAGTTGCGATCCGGGGCGAGCCATCGCCGAGCGTTTTTCTGACGGTGAGTTTAACTTTCAGATTGACGAGAACGTGCGCGGCGGAGATGTTTTCATCGTGCAGCCGACGTGTCCGCCGACGGACTCGCACTTGATGGAATTGCTGGTGATGCTCGACGCTTTTCGTCGCTCATCGGCAGAGCGCGTGACGGCTGTGATTCCGTATTACGGTTATGCGCGCTCGGATAAAAAAGATCGCCCGCGCGTGCCCATCGCTGCCAAGATGGTGGCGAATTTGATTGCGACGGCAGGCGCGCAAAGAGTCCTGACGATAGATTTGCACGCGGCGCAGATTCAAGGTTTCTTTGACATCCCTGTGGATCACCTTTATGCCGCGCCGGTGATGATTGGGCACTATCAGGATAATCCGCTGCCGAACCTGACAGTGGTTGCGCCCGATACGGGCGGCGCAGAGCGCGCACGCGCTTATGCCAAACGTTTGGGCGCAGACCTTGCATTATGCGACAAGCGGCGGGAGAAGGCGAACGTCGCGGAAGTGATGAACGTCGTCGGTGATGTGCGCGGGCGCAGTTGTTTGATTGTTGACGACATGTGCGACACGGGCGGCTCTTTGACGAAGGTGGCGCGAGCCCTGAAAGAGAATGGAGCCGGGCGCATCCACGCTTGTTTCACACACCCGGTGCTGTCGGGAAACGCCTGCGAGAAACTGGCGGCTTCGGAAATCGAGCAGATTGTTGTGACGAATACCATCCCATTGCACGAAGGTGAATGTGAGTTGGAGAACGTTACGGTTTTGAGTATCGCACCGCTCCTGGCGAAAGCGATCAAGTCGATCCATGAGGAGACGAGCGTTTCCTCGCTCTTCGTTTGAAGGGCAAACACTTATTTTCGAGAGAGCGGGTACAAATCATTATGGCTGAGAGAAAAGAAATTACAGTGCGCGCGACCAAAAGAGAAGGACGCGGCAAAAATGATTCGCGGCGCGCAAGGCTTCAAGGCTTCGTTCCCGTCACCGTTTATGGGGGCGAAGGCGAACCCGTTTCGGCTCTGGCGCCGCTTCGTGAACTGGCGGCGATTCTTCGTTCGGATGCGGGGCATAACAGTATCTTCACGCTCGACGTTGAAGGTGTCGGCGCAAGCGAAGTGATGTTCCACGACCGGCAGATTGATCCCGTGCGGAGCCGTCTCGTTCATGCCGATTTGAAGAGGCTGGTCAAAGGACAGAAGATCGAAGTCACCGTGCCGATACATCTCGTCGGCGAGCCATTCGGAGTTCGTGAAGAGGAAGGCGTTCTCGAACAACTTGTGCGCGAGATTGAGATTCGCTGCGACCCGCGCAATATTCCAGATGCGATCAATCTGGATGTGACGGAATTGAAAGCCCATGAAGTGCTGCACGTCTCTGATATT
>JACCVS010000467.1 GCA_013698055.1 Acidobacteriota bacterium | reverse complement strand
ACACAGGTTCCAAAGATTGACTCTAATACGCTCAGGAATAACCAGAACACCGCCAAGTAGAATTCGACGGCGCGGGCGCGTCTGACTGCTGAACAAAAACCATCGGGCGCTCTTCAACAGTGAAGAGCGCCCGATGGTTTTTGACACAGGAAGCATCAAGTTCGCATGTAGCTAAACATTTTCAAAAGCCCCGTGTGTTGCACATCGCGCAGTGGTCGCAGGGTTTTCCGCCCGGCTCAAGCTCACACTTTTTCTCACCCTCAAAGAAATCAACCAACTCGGAGATTGCCGCCTCTTCAACTCCGAATCTTTCCTGGCTCGGATGCGCTGCTGGAACATAAACGCCGCTCAACCAGGGCGAGCGTGAAGCGCCGTTTGTGGTAAACGCTCCACCAGTTTGGCGTTGCGTACTGCTACCCGGCTCATTTCTTTGCGCGTTGCGCTCCGGTTGAGCCACATCAGCCTGATTATCGCGCGTGACGTGCGACTCAATGCGCGCGAGTCTTTTTTGTAACTCTTCCAAGCTCGCGCGCATCACCGATAATTCTTCGCCGACATCCGTTCTGCTTTCGACACGCGAGTGGCGAGATTCTGTATTGCCGCCTTGCGACACGCGGCGCGCGATGCGTTCGGCCAGTACACGCGCCTGATCTCGTTCGCTGCTCATCGCGTCTTCTCCTTCACTTCGTCGTTGTGCAAATCAATCCGATCAACCACGCCGACAATCGCAGAATCAATCGCCGCCCCAGCTTCCTTTGTCGCAGCTGTGGATGCACCCCAGCCTTCCTGGACGATTAACACCACATCGCCTTCCCCTGCATCCACCGAATCGAGCGCGATCAAGGTCGTGCCAGCGTCTTCGCCTTCGGGCGTAATCTGCTGGCAGAGCATGATGCGCGCGTTTGCGTAGCGCAGATTCTTCTGCGTCGCAACGATGTTTCCCAACACGCGCGCCAGAATCATCTGCGTCGCCCCTTCCCTTTCGTCACGTGGGCCTCGGAATCAACGATGGCGATAATGGTGCAATCTGTCGGCGTGTCTTCCCTTTTAAAAGGAAAGCTCGCCTCTTTCCCTCTGCACCAGAAGACCAGTTCGCCTGTGCCCGCGCCGATAGCATCCAGAGCCACTAAGGGCTTTCCCTGCGGCTCAAGGTCCGCATTGAGCGACTGCACGATGAGCAGCTTGCGTCCCTCAAGCGACTCGTTTTTGATGGTCGCAACCACAGTCCCGATAACACGCGCCAGTTGCATAAAAGTTTAAGGTTCAAGGTTCAAGGTCGAAAGCGCAAACTTTGAACCTTGAGCTAATCATTCATGATATCTACAGTGTCAATAACGCCGACGATGGCTGCATCAACGGGCACATCTTTCATGCCGCCCGCAAGGCGCGCGCTTGAGCCTGCAACGACCAGCACGCGCTCGTTAAAGCCCGCGCCGACCGTGTCAACGGCGACGACATAACCGCTCGTGTCCGTCCCATCCAGATTGACGGGGCGAACGATGAGCAACTTTTTACCCACCAGTCGTTCATCCTTTTGTGATGAAACGACCGTGCCGACAATGCGCGCGATAATCATAAGAACAGTGTCGAGTGACAAGTGACAAGTGGCGAGCAAGAAGAAGAGCAAGACGGGAGAGCGTGTGCGCGCTCCTGTTTTAACTTGTCACTTATGACTTGTCACTTATCACTGTTTTAATTGCCGATGGGCAGGGCGTCGTCAACGCTTCCGTGCGGTCGCGGAATGACGTGAACGCTGACGAGTTCACCGACGCGACGAGCGGCAGCCGCACCCGCGTCTGTCGCAGCTTTGACCGCCGCAACATCGCCGCGCACAATCGCCGTCACAAAGCCTGCGCCGATTTTCTCATAACCGATTAGGGTGACGTTGGCAGCCTTGACCATCGCGTCCGCCGCTTCGATCATCGCCACCAAACCTTTTGTTTCAACCATTCCGAGTGCTTCTTGAGGCATTCGTTCTGCTCCTTATGGATTTATTCCTTCGAGCTAATGTCTAAACCTTTCCTAACTGTGTTGCCTGGCTCAATAATTCCACCAACTCATCGCGCGTCAATGCGATCTTGCCCGCGCCGTTGGTTGATGCTTTCGCGTGATTGTCAAAGACAGTACGCTCGCCCGTCGGACACGTCAACTTCGTTTCGTGCAAATAGCCGCAAGCCTGGCAGCGCGCATCCTCGCCCAAGTAGCCTGCGGCTTCGCGCACGTTGATTAACTTCTCAATAGCATCGGCAGGGAGATTTCGTGAGCCGCCGAGCAATTTTGAAAGAATCGCTATCTTCGCCGTGTGCTCCAGAGTTTCCAAGCGATCAAAGGCTTGCCAGATGTCCGCGCCATAGGCGACCGCGCCATGATTCGCCATCAAGAGCGCGTTGTGATGCTTGACGAGCGGGCGCATCGCTTCCGTCAATTCCGTTGTCGAAGGCGTGCCGTACTCTGCCAGCGGCACGCAGCCCAAAGTTAAAATCACCTCCGAGAGAATCGGCTGGTCAATGGCGAGTCCGGCGACGGCGAAGGCTGTCCCGTGCGGCGGGTGAGCGTGGCAGACCGCTTTAACATCAGGCCGCTCCTGATAGATGAGCAGGTGCATCATCAGTTCGCTCGAAGCCTTGCGATCACTGAGCGGCTTGCCCTGCATATCCGTGACGGCGAGCGAGTCTTCCGTCATCCGGCCCTTCGAGGTCATTGTCGGCGTCGCAACTATCCGCCCGTCGTCCAGACGCACGCTCACGTTGCCGTCCGAAGAAACGACGTAACTGCGCTCATACATCAATTGGCCGACGCGGACTATCTCGCGTCGAGCGGTTTGCTCATCCAT
>JACCVS010000313.1 GCA_013698055.1 Acidobacteriota bacterium | reverse complement strand
TATCTTTAATAACCTATCGAATTCATCAGCACTCTTTACGTAGTCAAATTCCGCCTCTGTAAATGAGCGCATCAGCAATCATCGAAAATTCACGCTCTACAAAAGCGCAAGCGCCGATGAGTTTGGCGCTGCGTAATCTCTGTCTGACCTTTGCGCTGACACTCACTGCGCTGGCGGTGGTCGGGTATGCGTGGAAGCAGACTGGCTACGAGATGCTGATCGTGGCGATGGGCTGGCCACATGTGATTCTGGGGTTTCTCTTCTTCTTCGGCAAGGTGCTGCGTGGAGAGCGGGGGGCGCGTTTGGCGTTCCTGCTACTTGCGGCACTTACATTGCTTATATGGACGGCGCATTACGTTTATGCGATCACCGGATTGATCTACGTCTATTTTCTTTATCATGCGTTTCGCGATGAAATCTTCGTCTATTTGCAAACGCGCTCTCGCCATCAGTTGAACGGGCGCGTCTTCGCGACGGCGGGCATCACGCCGTTGATTCTTTTATTGCTGCTCATCTCGCAGCCGCAGGATTACAGGCAGGACATGCGGCGCGTCGAGTTGACGGGGGCGCAGCTTAATTCCGATGGATGGTCGCTGATTCCGTTTAAGGAAATTCCTCAATCGAGAGGATTAGGCTTCTATTTTTATCTACAGGCTCCCGGCACGGAAGAACCGCGCGCTTTTCTAACCGATGCTACGACCTCTGACTCGCGAAGCGATGGGGAGATTCGCGTCTCTGATGAAAAGTGGCCTCAAGCTTCAGACCTCGTCTTCAGGCCGCAGTATGCGGGTGAACAGCTTGCGCCGGATGCTCAGGCGGCTGCCCCGGCTGAGATGATTCAGGTTCAACTGACGGGCGGGCATCGTGTCGGGCAGACATTTACGGCAGAGCGGGACGATCTTTCGGGAATCTGGCTTCCCACGTACCGGCTTAATGATGAAGGGTTGTCCACGCAGTTTATTCTTCGCCTGGCCTCACCGCCGCTGCTGCCGCTCTCAAACTGGGCTGCTAACCTGCGCTGGATATTGATCGCGCTGCTCGGCATCGTTCTGTTGTGGCGGGTGTGGCCGGGATTATGGGAGAACAGGCAATTCTGGCTCTACCTGGCAATCTTTGCCGTGACTTTCTTAGTGCTGCAAACCGTTCTGAAGACAGCCAGCCGTGCCAGCTACGCCGTCCCGATGATCTTCCAGTTCGTCGTCGTCTTTCACTATTTCAGTTGGTACGTCTTTTCCTTTGATAAGCTACGCGCGCCCTCCGGGACAGCGGTCAAGGCTCCACAGGCCAACAGTCTTTACGACCGGCTTCTTGCGAGCCTCAGACGCGCTCCACGTTTCATGGCAGTCGTAGCTGCGCTGAGCCTGCTCTCTGCTGCGGGAGCAATCTGGTACTATCAGTTCAATGGCCCGACGACGCTACGTTACGCTTTCGATTACAATTATTTTCTATACTTCCTGGTCTTTCACGTCACCTTCAGCTTTTGTCCAAAGCAACCGCCTCGTGTTCAGTCCGGTTCGGCACACGCTGTGTCCTGATGTACAATTATGTCGAGATGAAGAACAAGCTGAGGAGAGGAACGAACCACGAAGAGACACAAAATCAAAGCAAATTGTTTAGTGCCGTTTCGTATTATTTCGCGGTTCGTTCCTTGTCGAGAAAAGGATGAAGCCTTCGATGCCACAAGAAGCTACAGAACAGAAAGAAGAGCCACGACGGCCTGAGATGCGTGTCGAAACAGACTCGATGGGCGAGATCGAAGTCCCGGCGGATAAGTATTACGGGGCGCAGACGCAGCGTTCGCTGATTCACTTCAACATCGGCCACGACAGGATGCCACGCGAGATGATTCGCGCGCTCGGCACACTCAAAAAAGCCGCCGCGCTCGTCAACGAAGATTTAGGCAAACTGCCATCTGATAAAGCCAAATTGATCGCGCAGGCTGGTGACGAAGTTGTCGAGGGAAAGCTGGACGAGCATTTCCCTTTGCGCGTCTGGCAGACGGGGAGCGGCACGCAGACGAACATGAATGCCAACGAAGTCATCTCGAACCGCGCTATCGAAATCGCGGGCGGAGCGATGGGCAGCAAAGAGCCGGTACATCCGAACGATCACGTCAACATGTCGCAGTCTTCAAACGACACTTTCCCAACGGCTATGCACATCGCCGCCGCCGAGGAGATGAACAAGCTCATCCCGGAAGTTCAGAGAGTTCACGACGCGATTGACGCCAAGGCGAAAGAGTACGCAAACGTGGTGAAGATTGGCCGCACGCACTTGCAGGACGCGACACCCCTGACCGTCGGGCAGGAGATGTCCGGCTGGGCGAGCTTGCTTGAGCGTGATGTGGAGCGATTGAAAGTCGTTCTGCCGGGACTTTATGATTTAGCAATCGGTGGCACGGCTGTCGGCACAGGACTCAACTCGCACCCTGAATTCGGTGAGCGCGCCGCTCAGAAGATTGCAGAGCTAACAGGGCTGCCTTTCAAATCTCATCCGAACAAGTTCGCGGCGCTTTCGGCTCACGACGAGATGGTCTTCGCCAGCGGCGCTCTGAAAACTCTCGCCGGGTCGTTGATGAAGATCGCGAATGACATCCGTTGGCTGGCTTCGGGGCCGCGAGCAGGCTTTTGCGAGCTTATTCTGCCGGAGAATGAACCCGGTTCTTCGATTATGCCGGGCAAGGTCAACCCGACGCAGAGCGAGGCCATGACGATGGTCGCCGTTCAGGTGATGGGCAACGATGCTTGCGTAGGCTTTGCAGGTTCGCAGGGAAACTTTGAATTGAATGTCTTCAACCCGGTGATGATTCACAACCTGCTCCACTCGATTCGCCTCCTGAAGGATGCCTGTCACGGATTTGTTGACTATTGCATCGTGGGCATCGAACTCAATCGAGAAAAAATTGACGAGCATCTGAGAAACTCGCTGATGCTCGTGACGGCGCTCAACC
>JACCVS010000426.1 GCA_013698055.1 Acidobacteriota bacterium | reverse complement strand
GAGCGGTCTTCGGTCGTGGTGATCGCATCAATGAGATGCTTTGGCAAATCTTTGAAGCCGACGACCTTGCGCTTGGCGCGCTCCTGCCCCGTCACTGCGCTAATCAACTCAGGCTCAAGCTGCGCTTTATCATATCTTGCGCCGCCCTGTAGATCATTGATGGCAGCGATTGCCTTCCCGCCGCGCGCGAACTGGACGCGCAAGGAAGGAAAAAGACGCTGCCCGTCAACGGTCATCTCCGCGCTTGGCTCAACTTCCACGCTCTCGCCCTTGACGCTGTAGCGCCCTCTTGCGTTATCGGCCTGCGCTGCCTTATCTACGTAACCGACGCGCTTCAAATAGGACACGAGATCATCTGCGGAAAGATTCTCGCCCATGAACAATTGTTTCGGCGCGGCGTAAATTCCAGCCGAGCGCGTGTAAACTTCGCCGCTCAACAAAAGGTCAATGCGCTTGGAGAAAACGTACCAGTAATAACCGAGGACGCCGAGAATGATGGTCGTGAGAAAAACGAGGGCGATGACAACCGGAGGACGGAAGATGCGCTTCGTCCACCGACGAAAGAAGCCAACGGGAGCCTGCTGGTAGTTGATGATACGCGGGCGGCGAGTTTTGCCGCCGCTCTTTTTTGCGACTGGGGGAACGCGGTCTTCTGGAGGATGGCGAATCATAAGAACAGTGACAAGTGACAAGTGACAAGTGACGAGTTAATGTCTTTTGCTCATCACTTGTCTATAAAAGAGTAAACCGTTCACCTCCACCTGTCTACCCATAAAAGCAGTGACAAGCGACGAGCGACAAGTGACAAGTTAAAGCCAGCTTCTTGCTTGTCACTTGTCACTTGTTACTTGTCACTGTTTTAGGCTACCGTGACAGGTTCGTTCACAGCGTTTTGATGCGACTATCGGCAAATGAGTCTACAGTCTTCCAGAAGCTCCAGCTTCGTCCGAGGGGCGCGCTTTCGCCTGCGATACGCACTTTATACGGTGCTCGCAGCCGTGGCGCTTGGCACGTTTGGCTTTCACCTGCTTGAAGGTTGGCCATTAACGGACAGCCTGTATACGACGATTCAAACCCTGACGACTGTCGGTTATGGCGACGTGACGCCGCAGACTGCCGCCGGGCGCATTTTCGCCAGCATCTACATGATCCTCGGGGTCGGAGCTGTCCTGTATGTTTTGACCAGTACTGTGCAGACAATCGTGCAATCCGAAATGGTTGCCACTTTCGGGGAGCGTCGTCGTCAACGTGAGATGAGCAAACTACACGACCACTTCATCATCTGCGGTGCAGGCCGCGTCGGCGCGCGCCTGATCCGCGAGTTGCAGCGCGCGGGCGTCGCTTACGTCGCTATCGAAAAGGACGAGCAAAAGGTCGCTCAGCTTATCGAGAGCGGCGGCCCTGTGATTGTCGGCGATGCGACGCTCGAAGAGACGTTGCGACAGGCAGGAGTAGATCGTGCGCGCGGGCTGGCTGCCTGCTTGCCTGACGATGCCGATAATGTTTACGCCGTCCTGACCGCGCGCGATTTGAATCATAATCTGCATATAGTCGCGCGCGCGGTTGAAGAGCAGGCCGAGCCGAAATTAATCAAGGCGGGCGCAAATCGCGTCGTCGCGCCGACGATTACGGGAAGCCATCGGATGGCGCAGTCGCTGATGAAACCTGCGGTCGCGGATTTCATGGATTCGATCACGGCTGAAAACCTCGACCTGAGCTTTGAAGAAATGCAGGTTGCACCCGGCTCGGTTTACGCGGGGCACAAACTGCGCTTCACGAACATTCTCTCCGAGCTGAACGTCATCATCGTCGCCATCCGACGCCGCAACGGTGAGATGACTTTCAATCCATCGGGCGATGCGATCCTCGATGCGGGCGATATTCTGATCACCATTGGTCGCGCCGAAGCGCTCGCCCGCATGAGTGAGCTGGCGCGGGGCACTAGGGAGTAGCGCAAAGCCCGGTGTCCGAAGTCACGAACACGGTTTTGACTTTAGACTTTGGATAATGGACGTACTTTGGACTTTTGATTTATGAGAATTCTCGTGACAGGCGGTAGCGGCTATCTGGGGCTTCACGTCCGCAGTTTCTTTAATGCAGATGATTTCTCGCGTCGCTCGCATCTGGACGTTTAGAATCCGCATGATGCGGCGCTCGCGGCAAACTACGATGTGGTGATTCATCTCGCGG
>JACCVS010000387.1 GCA_013698055.1 Acidobacteriota bacterium | reverse complement strand
CTTCCTCGCCCGGGCGATAAGTCTCCTTGCCGGGACGCACCTCAAGTTTCAAATCCTGATCGCGCGGGTAAAGGACTGTGTGGCTATCGCGCACGTAATCTCGCGCCGTGATGTCGGCATAGGCCAGTACGGCCACTTCGTTCTTGAATCGGTCGTCATAGGGAATCTCAAGCGAAGCCTGCCCGTCGCGCAAACGCACCATCCGTGAATGTAAGACCTGCATGTCTTTCGAGACATCGACGATGACGTTTGTATCCTTCTCGGTCGAGACGAGCTTGACGCTTAGAGGTTCTCGCTCGCTGTAAAGAGATTTGCCAGTCCTGACGCGAATCGCAGGTTTCTTCTGGTAAGAGAAATCTTCGTTGACGTGTCCGGTCGAGCCTCGCGTGTCGCGGGCAGCGAAGCGCAGGTAAACCCTATCGCCCGCTTCGTTCAGCGGAAATCGTAAGTTGCTTATTTTAGCCAGCCCGTAAGCATTAGTCGTCAGCCCCGCGACTCGTCGCCCGCCTGTGCGGTTCGGCGCTATCTTCAAATCCTCATCACCTTCAGAGCCTTTGGTGATGAAGACTTCACACTGCGCTGGTGTTCCGTCGGGGTAAAAGGTCGAGACGTAAAACTCAAGCGGCAGCCCGGAACTCTGATTGTATTCGTCGCCGCTCACGTAAACGTGAATCGGCTCTTTCGTCACGCGCAAATCAAAACGCCGCTGCTCGGTTCGTCCCGTAGAGATGTCTGTGAAATAAGCCGCGTAAGTCGCATCTTTGAAGCGAGACCAGTCTGAATCCTTCAAGGCTTCATGCGTTTTCTCTAAATTGACGTGAGCGATGAAGCGACCTTCAGCGTCCGTCTCGCCCTCATACTTTTCTTCCTCTTTCATCTCCCATTTCTGCTCGCGATAGTTCCACTCGCGTTCTGTCTCAAGCACGACGCGAACGCGGCCACGTTTGACCGGCTGACCGAAGAGATAAGTGGCGCGAACCTCGACCTCGGCCTTCTGTCCCGGCAGGTAAAAAGAGCGGTCTGACTTAACGGTTGCCATGAAATTCGGCAAATCATAACGGCTGATCTTGACTCTGTAGAAAGCGTATGAAGAATCCTCTCTGCCGAATGAGATTGTGTATTCGCCGAGCCGCGTGTTCTCCGGTATCACCCAGTCGGCTGCCGCCGCGCCGAAGCGCGAAGTCTTAAGCTGGGCGCGAAAAACAACTGTCCCTTCCGGGTCTGTGATCTTAAAGGGCATCTCCGCGTCCGCCATCGCCCGCATCGAGGAACTGAAATGGAGCGCGCGCGCATGAAGCGTCTGTCCGGGTTGGTAGAGAGGCTTGTCAGTGCTGATGAAGATGCGTGAGAGGTTGTCAAAGTGAATCGTGTCGTTGGCTTCCTGAATTATCTGGCCGCGCCGCGCCGTGACTTTGATGTCAGCCCCATCGGTGGTGATTCCGCGAGGCAGATCGAAATTCAGCGCGCAGTAGCCGTCCATGCCAGTTGTGCCGGAGGCTTTGAGAATGACGGGCTGCTTCTCGTCCTCTTCTATCTTGACCTGAGCTTCAACGCGCACGCCTTCGATTGGTTGTCCCGTGATGGGATGCGCGGCGCGCAGGCGCGCAACGTAACGAGCGCCCTCGCGTCCGTATTCGGAAGCAATGATGCGTATCTCGAAGATGTCCGGCGTAATGTTTGAGAGCGAGATGATGCCGGAGCGCCTGTTCTCCGCCGCGCTTGAGGAATCCTTCGGCGCTACATGGTAGCGCAGGCGATACCAGAGAAATTGCTTTCGCTCCGTGTCGTTGAGGGCGGAGAATTGAAAAGCCAGTGGGATAAAATGAGGCGCTATGCCTTCTTTGATAATCTCGTCGCGCTCGGAGCTTGCCCGGATGCGTCCCTGCGGATCAATTAGCTCGACCCTAACACGCGCCGGAACTTCGCTCCCCGTAGAGTTTTCGATGACGAGCGAAGCGCCGGTTCGCCTCTCTTCCAGCAGAAACCTCGTCGCCGCTTCGTCAACGCGCAAAGTCGCGCTGGCAGTTGTCAATCGAGAGAAGAGCAGGGAGGCCGTCAAGAGGCAGAGAAAAACGAAGAACCAGCTACGGCGTCGCATCGAGGAACTCCTGTGTGTTAAGGCAGTGATGCAGACAAACGTGGGCCTGGGGAGTAGCTCCTCATTATCTTGCTTTTGATTAATGCAAATCGCAGACCTCTGTGGGAAGTCTTCGGATTTGCGGCTGAGATGCAAGCAATCTGGTTTCGAGTTGTTGAGATGGATAAATTTATTTCCGAAAAATCGGATGATAATCAAAGTTTCGGTTGAGACAGTGGAAGGAAGAGATGCCCGGACGCGGAAGTTTGAACTATACTGTTGAAGTCGTCAGGAACTTCTCGCCAGCTAACGTTTGTATAGAAAATAAACTAATCTCAGCCATGAGTTGAAAAGAAAAGGACGCCAGTCCTTAAGCGGAGCCCAGCTTTCTATCTCTGGTTGATTCCAAACCGATTCCTTTGTGCCACCAATTGCGACATGGACGTGTGCGCTTGCTGAGAGAGAGCGGAGCGCGTTTTGGTAAAACCATCGCCATGAAATATCTGTTCGTCGCCCGGCTGATACCACATCGCAGGGTCTTCAATCGTAAAGTGTCTGACACCCATCGTAACTCTCTCCTTTGTTCAAGGGGATGCTTTATCTAAGCGGTTCCTCTATCAGCGCATCCCCTTCAATCAATAACCGCAACGCCACTTCCGATTACCTCAACTCACTTTCTACTCGTTCCAGTCAAAGCGGTCGCCGCGCCGAGCCCGATGTAGACGCTTCCGGCGAAGTAGCGTTGCGCGCGCAGGAACTTCAGATTTCCCCGCAGCACATTGCCGATGCTCCCGGCTATGAGCGAGTACAGCGAGCCGCTGGTAAATCCCAGAATGACGACAATCGCGCCGAAGATTAAAATCTGCGTCGCTGCCGCGCCGCGCTTCGCATCGATAAACTGCGGCAGAAAAGCGAAAAAGAACATCGCGCTCTTCGGATTCAGGACGTTCACTAACACGGCTTGCGAAAACGTGCGGCGCAAACTCTTCTCTTCGACGGCCTCCGCTGCGGCTGGTTTTTCCCGCGCCAGCAAAGTCTTGACGCCGAGGTAAATGAGATAAGCCGCCCCCGCATATTTCACGATGTTAAAGGCCAGCGCCGACGACACCAACAACGCCGAGATACCGAAAGCGGCGGCGGCGACGTGAATCAGCGTCCCCGTCTCAACGCCCAAACTTGAGACGATGCCCGCCGTGCGCCCTTGTTGAATGCTGCGGGCGATGATGTAGAGCGTGTTCGGCCCAGGCGTGAAAACCAGAATCGCAGCTGCCGCCGCGAATAGCATTAAGGTTGACCAATCCGGCATATTTCTCCTTCCTGTGAATTTCTAATTTGCTTCCTCCGAATTTCCTGTATTCCGATTTATTCCTCCTGATTTTGATTCAAGAGCTTTCTGCACTTTCTCAAGCAGCGCAGTAAACTGTTTAAGTTCCGCTTTACTCAGTCCGTCAAAGACGGCATTAGTCTCGTCAACCGGCTCGTCGAGTAGTTCCAAAAGATTCAATCCCTTCGCCGTGATCCGACAATAAACACAACGGCGATCTTCCGGGCAGCTCTCGCGCCTCACCAATTCTTTCGCTTCGAGACGGTCAATCATCCGCGTAATGCCGGGCGCACGCTCAATCATTCGCTCGGCAATCGTCAAAGTCGGCAAACCTTCGGGTTCTGCGCCGCGCAAAATCCGCAGCACATTGTATTGCTGCCCGGTGATGTCGAACGGCGCGACGAGGATTTCAAAATAAGATTTCACCCGATCCGCCGCCCGCAATAAAGCGACATAAGCGATTCCTCTCGATGTCGGTCGAAAGCGCTTCTTTTTATCGTTCTTTGGATTAACCTTTGCCATTGGAA
Organism: Acidobacteriota bacterium; assembly: GCA_013698055.1. Classification (GTDB taxonomy): domain Bacteria; phylum Acidobacteriota; class Blastocatellia; order Pyrinomonadales; family Pyrinomonadaceae; genus QHXM01. The sequence goes on along the minus strand of JACCVS010000387.1, from coordinate 1,766 downwards.
TTTACCTTACCTGTCAATAGTTGATTAGTCAAGTATTATTGCCTGATGTGAGTTGCGGAGTCTAAAAGCACAAATGGCCTCCCCAAAGGAAGGCCATTTGTGCTGCCACTACAGCGATTAAGTGGCGGAGCCGACGGGACTCGAACCCGCGACCTCCGACGTGACAGGCCGGCGTTCTAACCAACTGAACTACGACTCCGCAGGGAAAACTGATTCTCAATCTCGATGGTAGGCACGGAGGGACTCGAACCCCCAACCTCCTCCTTGTAAGGGAGGCCGTCTACCATTGACATACGTGCCTTCGGGCGTTCAAAAGATGTGCCTGAGGCGAAATGAATCCTAAAAGATGAGAGCAGGACTGTCAAGCAGCGCTCAGTGCCGAAATAGAAATTAATCGCACCTGCCTGCAACCTCTTCGTGTGCAAAATAAGCGGCCCGATTTTTGCTTTTCCGTGTTCAAATCACGAGGACGTGTCGCATAATAAGTCGCAAAGGAGAACGGGGATGGCTCAGGCAAAGGCTTCGATGTGGGGATTCGGGGGGTTGAGTTGGAAGCAGTTGGGCAAGCGCGTCTGGAATGAGATGAACGAGGATGATGTTTGGGGGCGCGCGGCGCAACTGTCTTACTATTTCCTGCTGGCGCTTTTCCCCCTGCTGCTCGTGATGATGGCGCTGCTTGGGATATTCGCGGACAAGGGCACGGAGTTGCGCGATAGCCTGATCACTTATCTAAGTCAGGTGATGCCCGCATCAGCCGGAGAACTCGTGCATAAAACAGTTGACGAGTTGACCAATGCGTCGGGCGCAGGCAAGATTTCCTTCGGGTTGCTGGCGACCATCTGGGCCGCTTCAAACGGCATGGGCGCGATCAGCGAGTCACTCAACGCGGCCTACAAGGTCAAGGAGACGCGCCCGTACTGGAAGACACGTCTCATCGCCATTGGCCTGACCGCCGCGCTCGCGCTTCTAATTGTGTCGGCGCTCGCGCTCCTGCTCTACGGTTTCCAGATCGCCGACGCCATCGCCATCAAGGCGGGCCTGGGCGACGCTTTCACCATCACATGGAAAATAGTACAGTGGCCGATCATCCTCTTCTTTATTCTGGTCGGATTCAACCTCATCTATTACTTTGCGCCCGACATTAAAAAGCAGGAATGGAAGTGGGTCACGCCCGGCTCGATCATCGGCGTAGCGCTCTGGCTGCTGATCTCTTTCGGCTTCAAGACTTATCTCTCGTATTTCAATTCCTACAGTGCCACCTACGGTTCATTGGGCGCGCTCATCATCATGATGCTGTGGTTCTACTTTACCGGGATGGCGATCATGATCGGCGGCGAGGTCAACTCCGAAATAGAAAACGCGGCGGCTGAAGCCGGTGATCCCGAGGCGAAAGAGAAGGGCGAGAAAACACCGGACGAGAATGAGCGCAAAGCGGCGAAACAAGAAAAGGGAAAGAAAGAGCGTGCCTGACATCTTCAACGTTGGCGAGGAAGTCGAAACGGCGCTCAATGAAAACTTCGCCATCGTCGCGCTCGAATCAACAGTCATCGCGCACGGATTGCCGCGACCGCAGAATCTCGAAACGGCGCAACGGCTTGAGCAGATAGTGCGCGACTGCCACGCAGTGCCCGCGACAATCGCCGTGCTGAAAGGCGTGCTGCACGTCGGTCTCAACACAGAGCAGCTTGAATACATTGCTCAAAGCGAAGATGTCCACAAGCTCAGTCGTCGCGATTTGCCCGTGGTAGTTGCCAACAAGTGGGACG
>JACCVS010000380.1 GCA_013698055.1 Acidobacteriota bacterium | reverse complement strand
TCGCGCAAAGTTGAATCTATCGCCATCCCGACGACGCGCCCAGGCAATTCTCCCCAGAGTATGTGTCCCAATCGGCGCTCAGCTTCGGTCAACCAGATCAACGAATGCGCGCGACGGGCGGCATACTTATAAACGGACAGGTAAGCGGGTTGCTCGTTGTGCAGCGTCGGCGCGAACAGTGCATGGCCGCGCTGAACTTCCGTCAGCCCGAAGTAGGCCGTCGGGTAAAGGTAGGTGATGAAAATAATCGTTCGATACTTCGACCAGTTGAAGCGCAGAAACTTGATGAGAGAACCGGAGTAAGGGCCGATATGCTGGATGAGTTCTTCCTGAAGAGGAATGCTCCAGGGGATGTGCTTGGTTCCGCCATCCGGTGCGCGCTGAGTTCCTGCGTCGAACCTGCCGAAGTCCTGCATCATTCGCGTCCAAAGCTCTGTCCTGTACTCGCTGTAACCGATGTCAACGTGAAAGCGATGAATGTTGATGCCCTCACGAACCTCCACGCCTTCCGGCAGGACGTTCGACCAGTAAGCGGCGTCAACGGCGGTCGTCGTCAGCACGTCAACCTCATACGTGTCCTTGAGCAGCGTGGCGTATTGCCAGGCGAGGGCTTCGGAGCCTCCGACTACGCTCTGGTGGCAACGCTGCACGACGATGGCGACTTTCTTCATAAGAACTGATTGGCGGCGCTCAAAAACTGCGCCCTGATTCTCTCGTTCGTAAAATGTTGTTCGTAGCGGCGCAGTCCCATCTTCCCCAGAACTGTGCTGATGCTGTTATCTTCAACCACTTTGTTGACGGACTCGGCGAGCAGGTAAGGGTTTCTCTCTTTCCAGACCAGACCCGCTCCGTCAATTGTGCCGGGGATGGCCGACGAACCGTAGGCCACAATCGGCACTTTCATCGCCATAGCTTCAACCAGCGGGACACAAAAACCTTCGTGTTCGCTCGTAATCATAAAGACGTGCGCCACTGTGTAGAAAGCCTTGAGCGCGCTGTCGGAAACTTCTCCGGTGAAGACGACCGACTCCTGTAGCTCAAGGCGCTTGACCAATTCATGCAACAATTTATTGTAAACATTCAGCCGCGTCTCGCCTTTGCCGACGATGAGCAGGCGACTGTTCGGGTTGTAGTCATGATGATAGGCGGCGAAGGCTTCGATCAACATCGGATGCCCTTTGTTCGGCGCGACGCGGCCAACCATCAGAACGTTGGTCTTGCCGTCCCTGTAGGCGTCCAAGACTCGACGATCAGCTTCAATGCCATTGAGACGATCAATGTGGTGAAAGGGGGGAACGACCGAGCTTTTTGAAAGCGGCGCGCCCTCGCGCAATAGCTCCTCTTCGTTATAAGCGGAGGCAGACATATACAGGTCGCAGCCCGCACGGGCTATGAGAGGCAGTTGATCGCGTCCCTCAAGGCACATTCTGGCGTAATCTTTGCTGAATCTCACGACGAATTCGGGCGGCGTAACGTTGTGATACCTGACCACCTTCCGGCACTTCAGTTCGCGCAGCAAATTCAACCCGAAGTCCCAGCCTCTGGAGTAATGATAGATTAACAGGTCTGAAGGTTTCTTGAGATAGCTTCCTATTTTCGGAGCAGGCCAGATTTTAGGCTTATCAAAACTCCATCCTTCAGCGTAGATTCGCGTCTCATGCCCGAGTCGTCTGAGAACGTCATCCATCCCGAAGATATCGTTGCTGACGGCATCATTCGTCGTGATGCTCGGAGTTAGAATAGCGATTCGGGTCATCTCTTTATTCCGACTTGCTCAAGGCTGCGAAACATCTCCATCTCTATCTGCTCATTCGTAAAATGCTGCTGATAGCGTTGCCAGCCTTTCATGCCGAGGGCGAAGCTCAGTGATTCATCGCGGACGAGGCGATCAATCGCTTCGGCCATCAGGTAAGGGCGGCGCTCGTCGAGGACAAGTCCGGCACCTCCGACCGTGGCGGGGATTGCGGACGAAGCGTAAGCCACCACAGGAACTTTCATTGACATCGCTTCGATGATCGGCACACAGAAACCTTCATGCTCGCTGGCGGTTGCAAAGACGCTGGCCATGAGATAGTACGCCTTGAGCGCGCTATCAGAAGCCTCACCGGTAAACAGCACGGAATCGTCGGCCATTAGAAAAGCAGTTGTTTCACGGAGCCGTTTTGAATAGAGCTTGAAAGCCTCTTCTTCCTTGCCGACGATCAGCAGGCGACTGTCGCGGTTGTAATCATGATGGTAAACGGCGAAGGCTTCGATTAACGCCGGGTGGCCTTTGTTCGGCGCGACGCGACCGACCATCAGGATGTTGGTCTTGCCATCCCGGTAATCGTCCAGCACCTCTATGTCCGCTTCCAGTGATTGGAAGAGATCAATGTGGTGAAAGGGCGGGACGACGAAACATTTTTCCATGCCAACGCCGACATCTAATAAGTCCTGCCGGTTGTAGACAGAATCGGACAGGTAAATGTCGCAGTCGGCGCGGGCGATTGCCCTAAGTTCTTCCCGCCCGACACGGCACTTCTCCTCATGCCATTCACTTACGCCGACGAAGAATTCCGGTGGAGTGACATTGTGATACTTGATCGCAGTCCGGCATTCCAGGTCGCGCAGCAATTCCAAACCGGGACTCCACTCGAGTGAGTGGTGATAGATCAACAAGTCCGCAGGGTCTTCCAGAAACTGCCGAATTTCGGTGAAAGGGAAAATTTCCGCCTCGCTCGGGTCACGGCTTTCCGCATACATCCGCGCCTCATAGCCTTGCCTCACAAAAGCATCGCACATCCCCGCCACGTCATTGCTGACGGCATCACCCGTTGAAAAGTGAGAGGTCAGGATAGCAACACGATGAAGAGGAAGATTTGGCACGGGTTAATCGCTCGACTCAAGGATTAGTGGCAGGTGTGGGTAGCAAGTTAAGTTTAGATTTATTCAGATTTTCCGTTACGCCCTTCGCTGATGTAACGCTCAAGCACATTGATGAATGTATCCAAGCGCTCATCAGTGCGAATTTGAGCTTGAATGAGTGTCTCTAATCGTTCATCGGTACGAATCTGGGCATTAATGAGTGTGTCTAATCGTTCATCTGTGCGAGTTTGAGCTTCATCGGTACGAATTTGAGCATCCGCCATCACAACGACAACTTCATTCATATGCTCTTGCATTCTTACCATGCGTGTCTGAGACTCAGCCAATTCACTCATTGCATTTTCCAGGCGAGTGATTCTCTCTTCGGCTTTCCCCTGATTCACGCCTAGCTGAGCTTGTTGCTCAATTATAAATTCGACTCTTTTTTGTAATTCCGCGTTGGTCATACTCTATGCCTCGATTCAATGTGAGAAATTGTCTGAGCGCATTATAGCTGAGATGAAGGTTTCGGACGAGGTCTGAGATTCCACGCCTGACAAGCTATCAGGGATCGCCCAAGCTCAAGCTCTCCGTCCTATCACGGCAAAGTCGCGCGGGCTGAAGAACCAACTATCGAGTGCCCGAGAGCTTTCGCTTTCATCTTTGAACGGGCTGCCGCCGACCGGGTTAACATATTCGATCTGAACATCCGTGAAGCCCTGATTGCCGAGGATGAATCGAACGGTTTCGGGAAACAGCGGCTTGAGGTGCGTCGGGTCGGAGTAGAAGTTACATGCCCCGACCACCAGGTTCTTCGGGTTCGGCGTCTCGAAAATGACAAAACCATCGGGGCGCAGCGTTCTGGCGATCTCGTCCAGCACTTCGATCAATGTTTCAAACGAAAGATGCTCGATGAAATGAAAGCCCGTCACAGCATTGAGACTTTCATCAGGAAGACCGCGCAGGTAAGCGCGCGCGTCTTCTTCCATGACTTCAAGTCCCCGGCTCCGCGACTGCTCGGCAAGCACCCGGTTGATCTCGACACCGCGCCCGTCGAATCCCTCCTCTTTCAATAGCTCAAGCCACTCGCCGCGCCCGCAGCCGATGTCCAGAATATCGTTCTTGATTCCCGCCGCTTTCAGCAGCGGCAGATAAAACCTGAAGCCCTCCTTAACCACTTCGCGCTGTCCGCGAAACTCGTCCGCAAACAAAGCGAAGAGATTATCAAGGCGGGCGCGGGCTTCATCCGCCGAAGTTTTCCCGTCAGCCATCTGTTGAGGCAGTATCAGGTTGTTTCCTGCCATCGTTTGCGGGCTTGCCAGACGGGCTTTCAATTCCTCTTTTAGTTTCTTCAACCGCTCGACTGTCTCTTGCTGTTCCCTGAACAGTCCGGCGACCTGCTGATGTTGCAGCTCGGCGAACTTCCTCTGTTCTTCAGATACTTTTGACGCTTGCCGGGATACGCTCAATGATCCCCGGGAAACTTCTGACAGCCCTTGAGAAACTTCTGATATCGCTTGAGAAACTTCTGACAGTCCTTGGGAAATCTCTAACACCTCTTGAGAGACCTCTGACAGTCCCTGAGAAATTTCTGACAGCCCTTGGGAAACTTCTGATGTCCCTTGAGAAGCCTCTGACAATCCTTGCGCCAATTCCCGCGAAAAAGAGTCCATAACTTGAAAAACAGTGCCGCTAACTTGGAAAATAGTGTCGCTCAGTTGATTGAGGCGAGATGCCAGCACTTCCTGTTGCGCCAGAGTGTGACTTTCAAACTGTCGCTGGCTGCGTATCATCACGGGCAGACGCGCCACCGCGACGATCATCTCTAACAGATAACCAAAAACCGGAACGCGATACAGCCGTCTGAGAAGAGGGCGTCGTGCCAGGCCATCAATCTGAACATTCCGGGCTTTACCCTCGGGTGAAAAGCGCAGGGTCGCCAGAATATCAATCTTGTTGAAGCGTCCGCTGCGCAGCATCTGTAGAAACTGCGTCAGCCCCGTCTCGTCCGGCTCACGTTTCAAAATCGCGCGGTAGGCATTCCAGATGAAGGTGTGATCGTGGTATTGCAGAAGATCGCTGACATGATAGTGATCGTCCTCATTAGGGACGAACTCAAGTTGTAGCCTGAGCGGAGGCCGCTCTGCCTGTTTGCCATATTCGTACTGTATGGCCTGTTTGCCATATTCGTACTGTGTGGCCTGTTTGCCATATTCGTGCTGTGTGGCCTGCTTGCCATATTCATACTGTGTAGCCTGCTTGCCATGCTCATACTGTTTGATTTCTTCGTCTACCGCTTCATCAATTGTCGAGAAAATATCGGATAGCTCCAGAGACGCGCCGATCAGTGACCCTCGCCCTTCAGCCTCGCGAAGAGCTACGGCCTCGCGTATCTCGCTCATCAACTGCTCAATATCAATTTCGGAATCAGTGGTTTCAATCATTGACGTTCAAACGTCGGCAAGATGGCTACCACCCGCCGGAAAAACTCACTCTACAAATTTACGCCCGCGCGGTCAGCGCGCAGACTGAGCCGCCGCGTGGTCACGCTGGCATTGAGATTGGCGACGCCCTCCATTGGGAATCCGCTCATCACGCGAAAGAAGACAACGTCGTCAACCCAGTCGAAACTAATAGCGCCGGCGCTGTGAACGGCCACCGTGATCGAGAACTCACCCGCCCCCAGCCAGCAATTGAAAGAGAACGTCGCTTCGATAACCTGGCCGCTTCTGACAAAGCCGTAATCCGCCTGCTGAATCTCGGTATTCGTCCCGTAGACATGAATACCATGACGATTGCGAATCAGAAACCCGCAGACGGGATCGCTGACATCGCTGTTAAGTTGAGCGCGCACGCGCACCATCACAGGCTCGCCCGTTTCCACAAGGTCAACCACGCGGCGCGCAGCATCCATCAATTCAACGCTCAGAATCTCTGCGCTGCCGTCACCATGACGGTATGTGTATTTAAGCGGCTCGATCCGTTCATCCATCAACGAGAGGTCTTCAAATTCATCCGTTTCAGGAGCGGCAGGTATTGACGCTTTATACGCTGCTTCGCGCGACATGATCAGCTCGCGGTAACGGTTGAGCACGTCAGTCGGATCACCGTCACCCTCCATCCGTCCGCCGTTGAGCAGGATGGCGCGGGAGCAGAGAGCGCGGATAGAATGCGGGTCGTGCGAGACGAAGAGAATGGTCGCGCCATTCTCCTGCATCTGCTTGATACGGCGCAGGCAGCGATGCTGGAAAACGGCGTCGCCGACCGAGAGCGCCTCGTCTATGATCAGGATTTCGGGTTCGGCGCTGACGGCGATGGCAAAGGCGAGGCGAATATACATTCCGCTCGAATAGGTCTTGACGGGTTGGCTGAGAAAATCTCCGATCTCGGCGAAGCGCTTAATCTCCGGCAGGCGCTCTTCCGTTTCGCTTCTTGAAAAACCCATCAACGCGGCATTCAGGTAAATGTTCTCCAAGCCCGTGAACTCCGGGTTAAAGCCCGCGCCCAGTTCGAGCAGCGCGGCGATGCGCCCTTCGTGATAAACGCCGCCGTGCGTGGGTTCGAGCGTGCCGGTAATTATCTGAAGCAAGGTTGATTTGCCGGAGCCGTTGGGGCCGATGATGCCCGTCGTCGTTCCCGCCTCGATCTCAAAGCTGATGTCGCTCAAAGCCCAGAACTCACGATGACGCTTCCACCGCCCGCGCGTTAGAGACTCTTTCAGGCGGTCGCCCGGATGCTCGTAGATGCGATACTGCTTGGAAACATTCTCGACGCGCAGTGTCGTTGCCATAAGCTAAAACCTACATTAGACGAGTGACGGGTGACAAGCGCGCAAGCGGTTCGGGAGGGTCGTAGAAGAAATAGACAAGCGAGTTTCGATTTAGCTTTCTGTTATCATTCTACTCATTAATCACGAGCAGCTTTCAACAATGATCGAACATTAATGTCCGAAGACCGCCGCAAAGTTATAAAACGATTAAGCTCGACGACCGTGGCGGGCGCGATTATCTTCATCCTGACGCTTTCCATCTTCCTCTTCTCGCGCATTCGTCAGGTTGCAGATTCGGAATACTCGATGCTGCTTAGCCAGAGCCTGCTCAGCCACGGCAGCTTCACGCTGGACGCATACTCGCTCCCGCGCCACGAGCCTGTGTGGCACGGATACTACTTCAAAAACGGGCCTGCCTATCAACTGGAAGTAACGCGCGGGCATCTTTACTACCATCTGCCGCCCGGCAGTTCCATCCTCTCCGCGCCGTTTGTGGCCGTGTTCAATCTCTTCGGAATTTCTGCCGCCAACACGGACGGGACTTACGACCGGCGGGGTGAAGTGATAATTGAGGCAGGACTCGCGGCATTTTTGATGGCTCTGCTTTCAACCATCTTTTTTTATACGGCGCAGTTGCTGCTTTCAGTTAAGTGGAGCATCCTTGTTGCCTTTGGTGGCGCGCTCGGAACTCAGGTCTATAGCACCGCGTCGAGAGCTTTATGGTCGGAGACGTGGGGAATCCTGCTGCTCGGCGTCGTCATCTTCCTATTGCTGAGAAGCGAAATCGGCAAACGCCGTTTCAATCCTGTCTTGCTGGCAACATTGCTCTCTTGGATGTACTTTGTGCGCCCGACTTTCAGTGTGCATATCTTAGCCATCACCGTTTATCTCTTCATCTATTACCGTCAGTTATTTCTTCCGTTTGCCGTGACAGGCGCGGCGTGGCTGACAGCATTCGTCATTTATTCCTGGTCGCACTTCGGCCAGCTTCTCCCCAATTATTATCGCGCCAGCCGTTTGCAGTTCAGCACATTCTGGGAAGCGCTGGCAGGAAATCTCATCAGTCCTTCGCGCGGGATGCTGATCTATGTCCCATCGCTTCTCTTTGTGGTATTCCTGCTGGCGCGTTACCGGCTACATCTTGTTCATCAACGGCTCGTCTGGCTCTCGCTCGCAATCATCGCAGGCCACCTCGCAGTCATTTCCAGTTTCTCGCACTGGTGGGGCGGGCACAGCTTCGGGCCGCGTTTCACTACGGGGTTGGTTCCCTGGTTTGTGCTGCTCGGTATCTTAGGCGTCAGGGCAATGCTGAACTGGCATGAGCAACGTGTTGCGGGTTCATCGCGCACAGGCTGGCGCGTGCAACTTGCCTGCGGCGCGCTATTTTTGCTGATGAGCGCATTTATCAACACGCGCGGCGCGGCATCACACGCGACGTGGCTCTGGAATATGAGGCCGCTTGAGATAGACCAGCACCCGGAGCGGTTGTGGGATTGGAGTCAGCCACAGTTTCTGGCGGGGATTCTGCCGGCTCCGCCAGCGAAAGAAATTCCGCCTGCCGTTCCGTAGGGACTTTTTAAGCGACATAGCAAACTCCTTAGCCCCGGCGTAAAATGCATTGTGCTGAATCTTATATTTTAGTATTCCGGGAAACTTCTTCAAGGTCAGCAACCCAGGCTTCGATCAAATCCAACTCCTGATGTCCGATTAGCTCCATCCTGACAAGCTCCTCGTAGCAGACGCGAAGGTTATTGCTGAGTTGATCCGTGCCCGGCTTGAGAGAAAGTTTGCCGAGGGCTTCACAGATGGCGGTGTTGTTCAGGTAGCCGGGCACTTCATCCTTGAAATCCCGCATCAGGTTATGCTCGTTGCGCTCCTGCCGGACGGTCGGCTCGTGGTAGAGGATTGCCCAATCGTTAACCCAGGCGATGCGCTGCGCAATGAAGCTGCGCCAGATGTCCGTCATGCGAAAAGAACAATAGGCGGGCAGATAAAGGAGCGGGAAGGCATCTCGCCACCAGGTTGTGTTCTGGCTATTGAACGGAGACCATGACCCCGCGTATAACGCGACGCGACGGTCTTTCCTGAAAGATTGCGGCAGCGGCAATGCCAGGCGATAGATGGCATCAACGTCAGGATTCTCATCGGCGAGACCCTGCTGAATCGGACAATCAATGTCCTGTTGATCGAGCGATTCAAACGCAGGGATGGCTGACAGTATCCGGTCTAGCGGCAGACCCCGAGGCCAGATGTTTGCATCCGTGAAGTAGCGATACACATTCACCCACCCGGCGTTTGAGATGGCGTTAACAGTTTGGCGGCGGCTGCGCTCCGCCCAGAATCCTTCAATGGGAATGTTGTCATCATCGGTCTCGATAATTACCGCCGCCCCGACGCGGATCGCCTCAAGGTAGCCGATGTTCTTGCGCGCATAATGTCTCGTCGGACATTTGAGGGCGAAGCGAAGACCAAGCTCGCGCTGCTCCGCCAAGCCGTAGAAGCGGCAACCTTCAAGTTTGAAGTCGGGCGGGCTGGGTTCGTCTCCGATGACGATAAACTCTACGTCTTGTTCGAGGCATCCTTGCGCGAGAGATTGCAAAACCGCATTCGGCGGCGCAATCGAAGTCACAATCAGGGCGGTCTTATCTTTCATCGAATTGATCTGCCTGTCTGGTGCTTTAGAGTTGGCCTTGCAATCGAAGGCGAAACAATCGCCACAGGTTGCTGAAAGAATCCTTGATGGCTTGATTGCCGACATTGTGGCTGGCGGCGCGATAATGAATCGGGACTTCTGTAGTCCGCAAGTTGCGGCAATAGGTTTTAATCTCAGTCTGGAAAAAAGGACCGCGAGACCTGATGCCTTTGACAAGAACTTCCAGCAGAGCGGCGCGCGTGAACATCTCGAAGCCGCTCGTCATGTCTTTGAGCTTCGTGCCGAGCAGGAGATTCGCCAGGATACTTCCTCCGCGACTGATGACCTCTCTCTTCGTCGAACTCTCCGAAACCTTACCGCCCACGCAGAAGCGGCTCCCGAAAACGCAGTCGTAGCCTTCCAGCATCTTGTCGAAAAATTGCGGAATGTCCGATGGCTGGTGGCTGAACCCGGCGTCAATCTCCAGAATCCAATCGCTCCCCGCGTTCAAAGCCTCATGATAGCCGCGAACGTAAGCGTCAACCACGTTCTTGTTCTCCGGCGACCAGACGACTTCGAGCTGAGGCCTGTCTCTTTTCAACTCCTCCAGCAATTCTCGCGTTCGATCACGGCTGACGCGATCCAGCACGGCGAAAAAAACGATGGACTTAAACCCGCGCGGCGCACACTGTTCCAAAACAGCATTGACGAACCTGACGGCTGACGTTTCCTCATTCGCCATCGGGCAGACGATTCCGAGTTTGATGTTGGAAAGCTGCGCGCGCTCTCCCTGCTTCTCTGTCTTCATAATCAGCGATGAATAATCAGGGAAAGACTCTTGCAAAGCAAGTGGTCAGTGGTCAGTGGGCAGTTAAAAAGACGACGGGTAGCGTTGAGCTTTTGCGTTTTACTGGCCACTGACCACCAAGCGCTGACCACTGGTATACTTAGGGCATGATCTCAGCCCAAACAGCGCGGCGAGCGGTGTGGCGTCCGCTCCTTGAGTTGCCGCGCCATTTCGATTTGATTGGCTCGCTTGTTCGGCGCGAGATTGCCGCGCGTTACAAAGGCTCTGTGCTCGGCATTATCTGGGCAGTCGTGACGCCCGTCGTGACGATTGCGACATTCACGCTGATCTTCGCCGGAATCTTCGGCGCGCGGTTCGGCGTGAGCGGCAGCGGGTGGGAATTCGCTCTCTATCTTTTCTGCGGGGTGCTGCCCTGGACTGCGTTTCAGGAAGCCGTGCAGTTGTCGTCGCAGAAGATCGTCTCGCAGGCGAATCTAGTCAAGCGCGTCGTCTTCCCTCTCGAAATTCTGCCAGTCGCTCAATCGCTTGCTTCGCTCGCCAACCAGTTGTTCGGAACTGTCGCGCTGCTCGTGCTGGCGCTCGTCATACAGCGCACGCTTCACCCGACCGTTTTGTGGCTGCCCGTGCTTCTTGTGCCGCAGCTTCTCGTCACGTTCGGCGCGGCGTGGCTCGTCGCCAGCCTCGGCGTCTTCCTGCGCGACATCGTGCAGGGAATCGCGTTGCTCCTGATGGTCTGGATGTACCTGACGCCGATTATTTACCCCGAGTC
>JACCVS010000368.1 GCA_013698055.1 Acidobacteriota bacterium | reverse complement strand
GATAATATCTGTAATCAGGATTTTGACATCGTACCCTAAGTTTTCCAGCAGCCCCCGGTAATAGCTCGTCTTCTTCCTGTTCGGTTTGCCGGAGCCTTCGGCCATCAAGCGGTAAACGGAATCCGAGATGGTCAAAAATGTTAAGGGGTTCATGCCATAGTCGCGGAACATTCCCTGGTCACTGAGGTCTATTTTGTGCAGCATTAGGCCACCCGGCTTCAAGATGCGATCCATCGCACTGAAGGCCGCATCAGGCTCGAAGATGTCCTGAATTGCGCCGCGCGAGATGACAAAATCAAACGGCTCTGTCGTCTTCAACTCTTCGGCGTTCTCTATGTCAACGCCGTAGATGGAGTGTATTTTGCTTGGGTCGGTCTTGATGCTGTCAGTCAGGTCAACGGCCTTATCAAAGCGCCGCTGCTCTTCATCGCTCAGGGTTTCACGCAGCGCCTGATAAATCTTGCGTTCCTGCTCCTTGTCGCGCTTTGAATAAAATTTATCGAGACAAACCACCTGCGCCGCTCCCGTTGCGAGAAACCTCAAGGCCACGCCGATGTTGTCCCCAAAGCCAAGCTCGAAGATTCTCTTTCCGCGAAGCTTTTCCGGCGTTAGCTCGCCGTATTGCAAATAGTCCTCGAACTGGGTGTTGATGTAAGCGAGGCTGTCCTCAAGCGGGATGTGGCTGTGCGTCGAGCCGTGCAGCGATTCGGTGTCGCCCGAAGCGAAGCGCCGCTTGAACTGCCAGTTGTGATAAATCTTGTAAGCGACGAGCGCCGTTTTCGATTTCGTCGCCATGTCCTTCAATTGATCTTTCATCTTTAACTTTCCTCGTCTAAAAAATTCTGCCTGAGCCTTCATCTCCGAATGGCCCTGGTTTTCAACTCAACTGGTGAACGACTTCCGTTCCCTGTGTTGCTTGTGCCGGCGCGGCGGCCTGCATGATTTGTCGCAAACGGTAATCACGATACAGTCCCGGCTCGCCCTCGCGCCCGTCAATCGCTGCCATCGCGATATTGAACATCTCGCGCGCACTGGCGAAGTGCAGCTTGAACTGGCCTGTGCGCTCCGACAATTCTAAAACTTCCAACAGGAATCGCTGCATCTCATCGCCGATCATCGCGGGTTGGTCTTCATCGAAAAATCCGTGACAGTAGAGCTTGATGAAAACCCAGTCGGGGCGACCCAAGATACCGATGCGCGCCCCGCGCCAGCGATTCAGCCGCGTCCACGTTGCCGGATAAATTGATGTCAGCGCGCCATTGTCAATGCGCGGCACAGGCAATCCGTGTTTACGTCGTCCCCAATCGAAGGCCAGCGGCCCGGTGAAGATGAGTGGTAGCCCTGTTTTATCGCCAACGTGGACGCTCGGTCCTGATCGATGCGGCTTTCGCTCGGTCAGAGGGTGTCCGCATTGATAGATGGCATTGATGCGTGCGACCTGCGAGATGTCGGGCGCGGAGGGCAATGTCAAATCGGCGTAGCAGCCTGTCTCGGCGAGAATCTGCATCTCAGAATCAACGCCGCAACATCTCCCGCGCGCCGAATTGGCCAGTGCCCAGTTGCCATGAACGAAGGCGTACATCGGCGATTTGTCTTCGCTCATCCGAGAAAGACATTTGTGCTCTTCCGCGAGCGCGTCACGAAATTCGATGAGCACCCGCCTTGTGTTCTCAGCCGTATCGGGTTGGTCAACGCCGTGATGTAGATGAACCTCCACCTCGCCGAGACCCTCGGCCTGAAGCTCGGCCATTCGCTCCAGAAGCGGGCGATGGTATTGTTCAGCAGGATAAAAATTGGTGTGGCGAAAAGGAGTTCCGTCATAGTCTCGAACCGCTTCGCCGATGGCGCGCGCCTGTTCGCACCAGTCTCCGAGCCGCCTCTGCTGCGTTGGTAGATCAAGAATGGTGCCGTCCGCTTTCCATCCCGGCTCGAAATGATTGGCGATAACGAAAATCAGGTGTTGCGGAGCGTTCCCTTCCGTCATCCGTCGCACCAGTTCGGAAGCGCGCCACAAAGGGTATCGCAGCAGCCACGGCAGCGACCATGCGAGTTTGGTAAAAGTGCTTGGGCTATCTGCGCCGTTCATACTCTTTAGCTCGTTCCTCGAATCTTAAAGTGACTGTGCGTTGGTATCGGAAGTTAATCGGATTTTCGATACTCAAGGATGCGCTCTTATGCGGACTTGCCTTGAGCCGCGATGAGCGCGTCGAAATCGCAGCCGATGTCTTTGCCATCGGTCGCTGCGTTCTTATACTTACTGTTCGGAGCGAGGCGATAATTACCGCCCGTGAAATCAACAAAACCGACCGCCTTCGGAGTCGGCGGAAAGTAGTTGCCCCGCGAAGAATTGTACATGCTCCAGTCAGCGCCGATCTGCACGTTTCGCATCCAGACGCAGCCGGGAAAGAAGCTCTTAATCGTATCCTCGCCGGGGTTCAAGCCACTGGAGACATCTCTGCGGAAGATGTTATTGCGCGACACAAAATTAGGATTGGGAATCGTCTGCGACACAACAGCATGACCCGTGTTCATCGCCGTGTTATGCTCAATCGTCACCCGGTCGGCTCCATCGTTGACGACAAACAACCGCCCGTAGGTCTCACCCCATTTCCCATCTATATCCTCAAACAGATTATTGCTGACACTGACTCTCCGCAAATACGACCCGTCTCCCTGTGCCAGTCTCCCGTCCAGCAACATCCCTCCCGCTGCATGACGCACGATATTATTGGTAAAGGTAATGTCTTCCAACTGCGGCACACTTCCCCCACCATTGCTGATCGGCGCGATGATGATCGCCATCCCGTCCTGCCCGCCCTGCCAACTATATTCCATCACATTGCCATCTATCTCCACGCGCTTGCCCGTCTTCAATTCCAGCAGATTCTTCACCAACCATTGCGCCCCCGCATAGCGGGCATCTTTCGGATACCACCGCAAGGGCTTCGCCAAGTGATTGCGCTTGATCTGGATGTCAGACGGAATCAGGTTCGGGATCCAGTTCGACGATCCCAGGATCAGAATGTTCTCGGCCGCCGCTTCCAGATAGTTATTGATGATCTGGTAGCGACCCGGTCCGTTCCACATGCAGATGGCCTGCGAGTCCTCGCCCACCAGTTTGAAGCCCGCAATGTAAGAGTTGCTGATGGTCGTCTCGGCACTGTTGAGAGCGATGCCGCGCTTGGCCGGTTGGTTCTCACCCGCATGGACGTAGCAGCGATCAAGGATGAGGTGATGCGGCACGAGCGAAAGCGAATTCTGCGCTTCCGAGCCGTCACCAAGAGTCACGAGATCGGGTATCGAAGCTGTCGGGTCAGAGGTAATCTCCAGGCCGATGAGCTTGTAGTGATGCGCTCGCGCTTGTGTTCTGATGACAGCCGGGCCGTAGCTGAATCCCGGATAGTTGCGCACCAAGAGGCGCGCCATCAGAGCGGCGTTGGCAGGCGTGACGCGCGCTCCTTCTGCCAGGCTGGAAAGGGCTGAGGACTGAATAGTGATGTAGTCTGCATCCGTGCCCGTGCCTGCTCCTTTGTAGGGAAGCGTGATGGGGCCGGGATAGGTTGCTCCAGCCTCCAGGATAATAGTGTCGCCCGCTTTCGCCGCGTTGATAGCCTTCTGCAAATCACCTCCGGCTTCGACTTTTACTACAGCAGATTTCCCCGCGCCGGAGTTCTGGCTTTTCTCCTGACCAACTCTGCGTGGTCGCTGCGCGAAAGCATAAATCATTCCAATCACAACAATGCCTGCGATGAGAACCATCGCCAGAATCTGGCTCAAGCGCTTGTGATTAAACTGTCTCTTCACACTGAATCTCTCTACGTCAGGAATAATTCAGCCAGTAGTAAACGAGTTTGGGGTACTCGTAAGCGACCGAGAGCCAGCCGCGCCAGTGCCACCACCAGGTGGCTGGCGGCGGTGACTGTTGTCCCGTGGGTGCAGGATCAAGCCCGACATGGATGCCGCTCTCGCGGAAGACGCGCTGCCACACCCACAGCGCGCGCCGTGAATGATAAGGTGATGTCACCACCAGCACTGATCGCAACCCTTTACCTTGCGCGTAATCGCGCACCCGCACCGCTTCATCATACGTGGTCGAAACTCGTTGCGGGATAATTTCGATGTTCTCCGCCTGAACGCCTGCGCGTTGCAGTGCTTCCGCTTCTATCTCGGCGTAGCTCGGATTGCGTTCCTTCTCAAAAGACCAGGGGCCTTGTATCCCGTCGTCGGTTAAGATGATTTTCGACGCGCGTCCCTGCGCGAAAAGATCAGCGGTATGACGCACACGCTCCGGGTAAAAAGAGCCGCCACTTAACATGACCAGCACGTCGGCTCGCGCCAGATCGGCGCGCACGATCAGCGCCCGCGCCGCAATCCACGCCAGAAGCGACCACGCCAGCAAAGCCAGGACGGCGCGACCCGCCCAGCGCCGCAGCCCCTTTCGATTGATGAATTGTTGAAGATTGAATGCCACAGTAGCCTTGTTATCTTTGAAACATCATCACCAGCAAATGCCCTGATATGAATCATCAGTCATGCGACCCTCAAAGAGCCGCACCAGATCAATCACCGTCTGGCCTTCTTTTAACTTTCCTTCAATCTCGCGAAACTCCGCCGCCTTGTTGCCAATCACAACCACGTCCGCGCTCTCCAAAACCTCTGTGACGCTCGCGCGCATCAACTGCGAGATGTGCGGAATCTCACGCTCGATATACTCACGATTCGCGCCGAAAAGGCGTGCCAGGGAAACATCGCGGTCGTAAATGGCAAGCTGCATTCCCTTGCCGATCAGGGTCTCGATTAACGCGACCATCGGAGACTCGCGCAGATCATCTGTTCCCGCCTTGAAGCTGAAGCCAAGCACTCCGATGCGCTTGCTCCCCGTGCTCAAGATCATCTCGACGGCACGCTCAATCTGTTGCCGGTTACTCGGTAGAATTGCCGACAGCACAGGCACGTCTACATCCAGCTCTTTCGCCTTGTATGTAATCGCCCTTAAATCCTTTGGCAGGCACGAGCCGCCGAAAGCAAAGCCCGGCTTCAAATAATAGGGTGACAAATTGAGCTTCGTGTCCTGGCAGAAGATTTCCATCACCTGGTGGCTATCAATCTCAAGTCCTTTGCAGATGTTGCCGATCTCGTTGGCGAACGAGACTTTGAGCGCATGAAAGCAGTTGCAGGTGTATTTGACCATCTCTGCGGCACGAATGGAGGTTGTGAAGAGCGGGGCGTCTATTCCGCTGTAGAGGAGGCTGACGGTCTCTGCCACGCCCGCATCATCAGCGCCGATGAGCGTGAAGGGCGGCGCATAGAAGTCTTTGAGCGAAGTGCCCTCGCGTAAAAATTCAGGGTTGATGCATACACCGAAATCCTGTCCGGCTTTCTTCCCCGAAGAAGTTTCCAGCGCGGGGATAACCACGCCGTCAATCGTGCCCGGTAACATCGTACTGCGAATGACGATGGTGTGCCGCTCGCTCTTGGCGGCCAGCGCCGCGCCAATCTCC
>JACCVS010000347.1 GCA_013698055.1 Acidobacteriota bacterium | reverse complement strand
GTTTAATCCCCCGTACCCAGAAGTCCATTCTGATTGTTGCCTCCGGGCTGCTCTTGATTCTCGTTCTGGCAAGCGTCTTTATTATTTTCAATCGCAGTCAGCCAGTTGTGCGTGAGATTAACTCCACGCAGTTGCGCGCTCTTGGCGAAACTGGCGCGGCAGCCTCATTGAAGGTTGAAGATGAAACGCTGATTATCACCGGACACGACGGAGTAATCTCGCAGGCCATCGTGACCAACGCCGCAACTCAGAATGAGATTATCAACGTCTTTTTCAATAAGAAGCTTCCTGTTGAGTTCGGTTCGCTCAAGCCGAGCGGGTTCTCAACTGCGATGACATGGATGATCCCTTTCCTAACCGCTGCTGTTCTGGCATTCGTGGTCTGGAGGGTCTACGCGCAAATGGGCGGGCGGAGCGGAGATTTCAACCCTTCCGACGCTAGTGGCAAACAATCCGTTTACTTCAAAGATGTCGCCGGGGTAGATGAAGCGAAAGCTGAATTGTCGGAAACAATCGAGTTTTTGCGCGATCCTGAAAAATTCGGAAGGCTTGGCGGGCGTGCCCCGCGCGGCATTCTCCTTTCAGGCCCTCCCGGTACGGGCAAAACTCTTCTCGCTCGCGCGGCTGCAAACGAAGCTGGCGCACCTTTCCTCTCGGTTTCCGGTTCGAGCTTCCAGGAGAAGTTTGCCGGGATGGGCGCGGCGCGCGTGCGTCGTCTCTTCGCGGAAGCCCGCAAACTTTCGCCCTGCGTTATCTTCATTGACGAGATTGACGCGCTTGGCCGCCAGCGTGGGCGCAGCAATGATTCCGCTTCCGCCGATCAGGATCAGACCCTCAATCAACTGCTCGTCGAGATGGATGGTTTCGAGCACCACAGTGGGATGGTCATCATTGCCTCTACCAATCGCCCCGACATTCTCGATAGTGCATTGACACGCCCCGGACGCTTTGATCGCGAGGTTGCCGTCAATCTTGCGGATGCAAATGGACGCGAAGCGATTTTGAAAGTTCACGCGCAGGGACTCACACTCGAAGAGGGGCTTGATTTGCGATGGATCGCCAGAGGTACTCCCGGTTTCTCGGGCGCTGATCTGGCCAACCTGCTCAACGAAGCCGCGATTGCAGCCACGCGCGACAATTCCGAGGCCATCGGTCGCCCGCACGTCGAGTACGCGCGAGACAAAATCCTGATGGGTGCGGAGCGTCGGGGCTTCATGATGGATGAAGAGGAACGCTACGCGACCGCTGTTCACGAAGCGGGCCACGTCGCTGTCGGCCTCGCAGTGAAGGATGGTGATCCGATTCATAAGGTCTCAATCCTTCCGCGCGGTCGTGCGCTTGGCGTGACACAGTCACTGCCGGAGCGAGATCGGTTGATGAAGAAGCGCGGGTATCTGGAAGATCAGATTGCTATGTTGCTCGGTGGCCGCGCCGCAGAACAACTTTTGCTTGATACGATGACTGCGGGTGCTTCAAACGACATCGAGCGCGCCGTCGAGATAGCGCGCAAGATGGTCGCCGAGTTTGGCATGAGTCCGCTCGGGCCAATTCACCTCGGCAAACCGGAAGACCCGCGTAGCCAGACCCTGCTTGACCGGGTTGAGCACGCGACCAGCGACATCATCAACGCGCAGATGAAACGCGCCTTAGAGGTCGTTGATCAAGAGCGTGAATCAATCGCGCGCCTCGTCGAAGGCTTGATGGATCGCGACACACTCGAAGCTGACGAAATACACCAGGCGTTCGGCACAAAAGCGTCGGCGCAGGCAGCATAGAAAGTAGAAGGTAGTAGGCGGAAGGCGGAAGGCAGAAGAGACTCAAATCTTTCCTGCCTTCCGCCTTCTGCTTTCTGCCTTCAGCTTTTTGCCTTCTGCTTATAGTTTTGATAAGTTTGTGCGCGAAAGGTGAGATCGAATTTTCCTTTCAATCTTCAGCACCCTGAAAGCCAACTTCAATTCTAGCGATGGCATATCCGGGCGTAGCACGCATCGAGCTGCCGATCTTACAGGAACTCTCCGCAACGGGTGGCGTCGAAGACGTGCGCTTTCTTTACAACCGGCTCGCGGGTTACTTCCCACAGCTTGATGAAACGGATGTGCGGGCGCTGACGAACGGCCATCAAGTTCAGTGGCGTAAGCTGGTGCAGCGCGCAGGGCGTGAGTTAGCAGATAAAAGACAGATTGAGCGTCGGCAGGGTCGCTGGATGATCACGACAGCGGGGCGAAAGCGAGTCTCTGACGAAGGTCAGAGCTTTACCCTGACCGAAATCCATGATTCTGTGCGGCCAGATGCACTGACGCATGGAGACATTCAAGAGATGCTCCTCGACATCGGGCGCGTACTCGGCTATTACGCACAGAGCGAGTTTGATTATTACGATGTCGTCTGGCGCGCGAGCGAGACCAGCCCACGACTGAGCCACGTCTTTGAAGTTCAGCACAAGGGCAATATTGACGCGGCAATGGCAAAGCTGAAGCGTGCCTATGAAGCGCAGCGCTCCAAACCATTTCTCATCGTCGCGAGCGAGCGCGATACGAATCGAGCCAACAAAAATATGAGCCAGGCTCGCACCGGAGCTTTCCACGAAATCGGTCGTGCGACTGTCATCCTGAGTTTTGAACAACTAAATAAACTTCACCGTGCCCTCACGTCGGTCGAGGATATACTCAAGGAAATCTTCGAGCGATGACGGCAGCCACCACTCCACTCCACAAGCAGTATCAGGAGATCAAGCAGCGGTACAAGGACGCCATCCTACTGTTCCGCATCGGTGATTTCTACGAAACGTTTGAAGACGATGCGCGACTGGTCTCGCGTGAGCTTGGCATTGTGCTCACCTCGAAACCGATGGGCAAGGATGTGCGCGTGCCGCTGGCTGGTGTCCCGCACCATAGTCTTGAGCGGCATCTCAGGCGCTTGATCGCGCGTGGTCATCGCGTCGCCATCTGCGAGCAATTAACGGACGCTCCGGTCAAAGGCGAAAAAGGCGGCAATCTCATCGAGCGCGACGTGGTGCGAATCGTGACTCCGGGCACAGTGCTTGAACCGGGGCTTCTCCACAATAAGGTCAACAATTACCTGGCGGCCTATGTGAAGCAAGGCAGGCGCGCCGGAATCGCATACGCGGATATCACGACGGGCGAGTTCTCGGCAACAGAACTGGACGATCAAGATGCGATCCCTGAGCTTCAACGCATCGCCCCTTCGGAAATTCTTTTACCGCGCACCAGTTTGGAAGCAAACAGCGATGCTCTGCCGGGATTCACCACGCCTTACCGCGAAGACGCCTTCGAGTTTGAGAACGCGCGTCAAACGCTCTTACAACATTTTCATGCGCGAACGCTCGCCCCGCTCGGATTAAAGAACTGGCCGGTGGCCGCTTCGGCTGCCGGGGCGCTCATCACGTACCTGCGCGATACTCAAATGAACGTCGCCGATCAATTAACGCGACTAACGAGCTATCGAACAGAAAATTTCATGATGCT
>JACCVS010000340.1 GCA_013698055.1 Acidobacteriota bacterium | reverse complement strand
AACGATTGAAAGTTTCCCTACGCGAAAATGCGCTGCTCGGCATTATCGACCGCAACGGCAAGGGCGATGACCACGGACTTGACCGCGACCAAGTTGTGCGCGAAGCCGAGCGCGCGGGCTTTGTGCTCGTCGATCAGTATGACTTTGTGAAGCCCGACGGAATGGATTATTTCCTTATCTTTCGGGCGGTGCCGACGGGCAGTGCGACAAAAAATTAATCAATGCTTGTTTTGAAGCTTGATCTTTGCGTTTCTTTGCGTTTTGCTCTTTGTGATGCTTTGCGTTTAAGTACCCGTTACCTAAGGGCTCGTAAAAATATAACTTCCCGCTTTCGTCATCAGGCTCATCCTCCCGTGGCAGGTTGAGCACGCGGACGGATCGTATAGTTCCACTGTGGACACACCTCATGCGCTTCAAGATGCAATTGCTTCAAGACAGACTTCGCCACTCGCCGCCCGGTCGCAAAGACGCCCTCCAGCATCTGGGCTCTCACTTGCAAGCCGGTCGCCGTCTGTGTCCCGCGAATGTAGCCGAGCATCAGCTTGAAACTCCGCAACGGCTGGCCCGCCCAGTTCAGACTGATCTGCGAGAACAACCGATGCTCAATGGGATTCCACTTCGAGCAGCCCCGCGGGTAGTGACTCACCGTCACCGTCAACCCCAGCCGATCACACAACTGCCGCTGGAGTTGCTGCTTCCACACCCCAGAGCGACATCCATTGCTGCCTCCACTATCGGCCACAATCAGCAACTCCCGCGCCTCTGGGTACGCCTCTGCTCCGATCTGCTCCCACCAGCGCGCAATCGCCGACACGGCAAACTCCGGCGTGTCGGCGGAGCGGCCTACAAAGACGGCGCCTTCGTTGCGTGCGACATCATAAATGCCATAGGGCACGGCGCGCCCCACCGCCACGCTCGGAAAGTCGTGGACGTTAACTTCGATTGGCTCTTGCACCCAACTCTGGCCCGCCTGCCGGAAATCGCCGATCAACTCTTTCTTCTTCGTGTCCACGCTGATGATTGGACTCCCCGCGGCCCGGAAACGCTTGGTCTGTTGCTGCAGATATTCAAACTGCCGATTGCGCTCCGGGTGCTGCGCGCCAGCTTCCTTCTCTTTGCTGTTGATGCGCGGAGAGTAATCGTGCTTGCGCAGCAGGCGCGCGACGGTCGGCGCGCTCACCGCGTGACCTGCTCCGACCAGATGAGCGGCCAGTTTGTGCAAACTGCGGCGCACCCACTTGCGCTTGGTCATCGGATCACCTGCCGTCTCTTCATCGACCAACTCCAACAGCGCGGACTCTACGGTCGGGTCTTTTTTTCAGCGAGTGGGCGACCTGCGCCTTCAAGCCGCACCTTCTCGACGGGGCGCGAGTTCAGCGAGTCGGACAATTCCTGGCGCCCGCGGCGGATGGTTTTCGGATCCAGGCCAGTGATGTTGGCGATGCGCTCATCACCGCCATGACCGAGGCGGTTGGCTTCGACGGCAGCGAACCAGCGGCGTTGTTGCTCATCGAGCCGCGACATCAAGAGATTGATCTGCTGATGGAGCAACTGCTCGGAATGTGTCAAGCCCTGACGGCAGGGTGGGCACTGACACTGATGTAGTTCAGGCATAAGAATGACGAATGTACCCTATCAAGGAGAAGCAAGAGCATGGCATCATACATCTTCTGGTTACCATCAGTTAACTGGTTGATGAGAAATCGGGAACTCATTTCTTAATGGGCCCTTAGCTCATTATGAATTTCCTCAAGCACTATATGATTTTCATCGTATGTTGAGGCAGAAAATGTTGCTCTTACTTTGCCATTAGCAATCTCAAGTTTGAATGTATCTCGATTCTCCTCCACCTTATCCTCAAAATAATTTTCAGGGGTATACGTCCATTCAAGTAAGCAGCCTAACGCCCAGATAACCGGCGAGCAGCTTACCACAAAGATAAATGGCTTGCTGGGGGCGAGTCCGGTTGATCTGGTTGTTAGACTCGCCCACGCTCTGCCAAACGCCGCTTG
>JACCVS010000331.1 GCA_013698055.1 Acidobacteriota bacterium | reverse complement strand
GTGTAATAGACAGCGCAGATACTATCTTTTCAAATCTGCGCCTGTGGCAGGATACGAATCATAATGGTCTTTCAGAGTCGAGCGAACTTCACATGCTGTCGTCGCTCGGCGTCGCCTCAATTGACCTTAAATACGTGGAATCAAAGCGACGCGATCAGTATGGTAACTGGTTCCGCTATCGCGCTAAGGTTGATAACGCGAAGCATGTAAAAGCTGGACGATGGGCGTATGATGTATTTCTGATCTCTAGGCGGTAGAATTTATCCCATAATCACGTCGCCTAACAGCCGAATCACCTCGGACTCATTCGCCCTGAAGATTCACTGCATCATCATATCTCATGGCGGTTGGCGAGCGCCTTGTCCATCGTCACTTCGTCCACGTATTCGAGGTCTGAGCCGACGGGCATCCCCATCGCGATGCGGGTCACACGCGCACCGAGAGGTTTCAAAAGGCGGCTGATGTAGTTGGCTGTCGCTTCGCCTTCCGTATTCGGATTGGTCGCGAGAATCACTTCCAGCACTTCCACTCCATCATTATTCTCAGGTCTCATGCGCGGCAGGAGGTTGGCGAGATGCAAATCGTCCGGGCCTAACCCTCGAATCGGCGAGAGGCTGCCGTGAAGCACGTGATAAAGCCCTTTGTAGCTGCGCGTCTTTTCCACTGCGACCAGATTGTAAGGCTCTTCGACGATGCAGATGACAGAGCGGTCGCGCGACGGGTTGGCGCAGTAGCGACACGGGTCAACGTCCGTCAGGTTGTTGCACACTGTGCAGAAGATGATGCGTCGCTTGACTTCGAGCAGCGCCTCTGTGAAACGCTCGACATCGGCCTGTGGCACACGCATGATGTGAAACGCCAGCCGCTGCGCAGTCTTGTGACCGATACCCGGCAAGCGTTTGAACTCATCAATTAACTTTGTAACTGATTCAGCGTAATCAAGCATATAAAAACAGTGACGAGTGACAAGTGACAAGTGACAAGCAAGAACAAGCATTTAACTTGCCACTTGTCACTTGTCACTTGTCACTGTTTTAGAAGAGTCCACCTAGTCCGGGTGGGAGCATCCCGCCGAGCTTTCCTTTCATCGCTTCGTCAATCTTGCGATTCGCCTCGTTGACGGCGGCGACGATCATGTCCTGGAGCATCTCAAGATCGTCTTCTTTGACGGCTTCCGGGTCAATCTTGAGCGCCGTGACCTCATGCGTGCCTTTCATGGAGACGGTGACGACGCCACCACCCGATGAGGCTTCGACGATGAGGTCTTCCATCTCCTTCGCCATCTTCTCCTGCATCTGTTGCGCCTGCTTCATCATCTGCTGAATATTCATGCCGCCTGGAAATTTCATCTGCCTTACCTCTCTTCGCGCGTGCTGAAAGTCTGAGTGTTAGTACGCCGTTCATCCTAACTTTCATCAGGCGCAAATGCAAAGCAAGCGAGGCTTGCCCGCCGCTAGTTAAAAAAGTAGACGAACTTGCCTTCTTATAATAGAATCGCGGCGCTTTCCGGAACCTCGCTTCAAGTTTTCAGTGCGGCTTCAGCTCAAAAATCAGAATTGAGGAATTATTTCGATGCTTAAAAAACTTACGCTCGCCTTTGCGGTCGCTGCGGTAGCCTTCGGATGCAGCAAGCCCGCAGCCAACACAGGCAATACTTCCAGTACGGGCAACAGCAACGCCAGGGTCGCGGACGGCAAGATAGACGAGGACGACCAGGTCGTAATTCCTTCGGATGTATCCAAGGATATGTTTCTGGAAGGGAAGGTGGTGAGCCTCGATGGCTCGCGTGCCAAGGTCGGGGTGATAGAGCGCAACTCCAACGGCTTCTACACGACGGGCAGCCGGTTCGAGGATGTCGAGGTGTCCGAAATCTATGAAGTCCCGGGAAAGGAAGCTAAACATGAAGTCAAACCGGGCGACATCGTGCTTGCCAAAGGAGAGAGTGGGGCTGTGTTGCCCTGGCACGGTGCGGAGGTCGTCAAGATTGACAATCTGAGCGTGATGGTTAAGGGCTTAGGCTCAAATAAGCAACCCCGGACGGTCGGCCCCGACGGACTCATCAAGCCTTCCGAGAAGACAATCGCCGAGTTCAAGCAGAGTGGCGAGACGAGTATGCTCCTGAGCAAAGCCATGAAGCATCGCCCGATGCTGGTCGAAGGCTACAAGCCGAAAATGGGTGACAAAGTTCTGGCCGAACCCAACCTTGCGGGATTTTTTCAGTCAGGCACGATCTCAAGAATGGAAGAAACCATGTCGGGTGGAAACAATGTCTACGTGAGGTGGGATGATCCGAACACCAGAAATACGGAGAAGGTTTATACGATTCTCCCGCTAGCGAACGCCGCCAAACAGCCCGCACCCACAGTAGGCCGGTATGTTTTGGTTATGCCGGCCTCCGACGGAAAGTGGCTTTACGCGGAGGTCATGGCGGTCAACGGCGCGGCGGCGGAAGTTAAAGTAGAAGACGGCACGACCCGGACTGTCAATCCCGGTGAATTCTGGCCGCTCGAAGAAAACGAACGCTAAGATGGAGAAAAAGATGAAACCGATTGCGCTTTCAAGGGGAAACAGGACGCGCGCCGGGCTATGCCTCTTTGTCTTCGGCTTGCTCGCTCTCCCGGCGTGTGGCAACAAGCCCCCGCAGTGGGAAGGTAGTTTTACGGGCGCGGTTGAAGAAAAAATGGAAGAGAGAGATCGCAACCCCAACTACAAAACGACGAAGGACTTCGCCGTTAAAGAAAACGTCACGGTTTCCGTGACCAGCCAGAGTGAGCGAGATAAGATAGTGACTTTCGGTGACTGCAAAGTACGTTTTCATTCAGATCAGAATCCGGTGAAGGATATCTTTCAGGCTTCGCCCGGCCAAATCTGTAAGGTCAACTTCGCTGGCTACTCCGGCGACTTTGAGATCGGTGGCTACGTCACCCTGAATAGAATTAAAGAGACGGGAAAAGAACTTCTCGCCTTGACGCTGAACAGCGATAGCCTGGAGAAAATTCCCTACTACGATGTGAAAAAGATGATCTACAGTTACTACTTCAAAGGAGAGCGATAGTAATTACTCGTGGCGCAGAGCACGAGCCTTAAAGAAGCTGCGACACCCAGGTCTTTCGTCTCCCGGCCATCTTTTCCCGCATCTATCACACCCGCCTTCCATAAATCGCATGGCCCTGACTTGTCGGTCAGGGCCATGCGGGAAACCCTTCATTAAAATTAGAAGTCACGCTTAGTTCAAATTGTGCCACTTCTCATTATTGTTTTCGTCCGACTCGGTGACCTGATTTTTGGCGTCGGCGATGAGTTTGAAAGTGGTGCTTTCAAGACTGACGTTCTTCGGGAGGATGCTCTTGGCATCTACCAGCACCCAATCGCCCTGACCCGGTTGGATGACTTGAATCACGCGGAACATTGTCCTGCCGACCGCATTGCCGTTGATCTTGCGGACAGTCAATTCCAGACGGCACGCCGCGTTCGCAGCATTGCCCTTATTCGCCACCTGTACCCGCACCGCTTTGTCATTGCCCGGAACGAACTGGTATTGCCTGACCCACAAATCGGGCGAAGCCGGAGCAGGAGTTCGAGCAATCAGGGGCTGCAACATGCAGACGAGGAGACTTGCCAGACAGATTGTTTTCTTCAGCATTTCTGCTCTCCTTAAAGGGAAAAGGCATTCACCCGAGGGGCGCGTAAACGCGCAAAAGTTGAATCGAAAGTTATGTGAAAGAATGATGTGACAGATGGCTGCTTGGCTTCTGACTTTTCAAAGCGCCGCCACGATAAGGCAAACGCCGATGCGGAGTCAATACTGACAAAGACCAAAGTGAAGTTTGGACTCTGAACGCTGGTGAGTCTGCTTCAGGTTTTCCTGCGGCGGCGGGACATGCTATAAGCCAGAGTAGAAGACCATGACACGCTACGTCATCAAACGAGGCGATGCGCCCGACAAGCTGGCGCGCTATCGCGCGGAACTCAACGAGGAACAGTTTGCGGTCGCCACAGCCAATCCCGGCGCGGCGCTCATCATCGCGGGCGCTGGCTCAGGCAAGACGCGCGCGATCACCTACCGCGTTGCATACCTGATTGAGCAGGGCATTGCCCCGGCTCGCATCATGCTCGCCACGTTCACGAATCGTGCGGCGCGTGAGATGTTGCATCGCGTCGAGCTTCTGACGAGTGGCGGAGATGTGAAAAGGGTCTGGGGCGGAACGTTTCATCGCATCGCCAATTTGATCCTGCGCCGCCACGCCGCGAGCATCGGCTTTGAGGCCAACTACACGATTCTCGATTCGGAAGATGCGCGCGATTTCCTTTCCGCGTGCGTTGACGAAGCGGGCATTGATACGAAAGCGCGCCGCTTTCCGAAGGCGGAAGTCTTGCAGGATGTCATTAGCTTTGCCAACAACACGGATCGCCCAATTGAAGACGTGGTTGCGCGCCGCTACCCGCATTTCGAGCCGCTGATACAACAAATGAAGCGCGTTGACACGATTTACATGGAGCGCAAGCGCGAGCGCAACGTGATGGACTACGACGATCTGCTGCTCAACTGGAAAAGATTGCTGATGGAAAAGGCGGACATCGCTAATCTCTACGCCGATCAGTTTCAGCACATCCTGGTTGACGAGTATCAGGACACGAACAAGCTTCAATCAGAGATAATTGATTTGATGGCCGTCAAGCATCGCAACGTGATGGTCGTCGGCGACGACGCACAGAGCATCTACGCATGGCGCGGCGCAGAGTTCACGAACATCTACGAGTTTCCCACGAGATATCCGGAAGCGCGTGTCTTCCGGCTTGAGACTAATTATCGCTCGACGCCGGAAATTCTCGCGCTCGCCAACGTCTCAATCGCCTCGAATCGCAAACAGTTTCCCAAAACCCTGCGCGCGGCGCGCGACTCGAAAGGACTCCCCCCTGCGCTCATTCCCTGCCGCGATGCTGACCAGCAGGCCGCCTTCATCGCTTCACGCATTCTTGAATTGCGCGACGAAGGCATCCCGCTCGAAGAGACGGCAGTGCTTTATCGCTCTCACTATCACTCGCTTGAGCTACAACTGGAATTGACACGGCGCGGCATTCCCTATCGCGTGCGCAGCGGCGTGCGCTTCTTCGAGCAGGCGCACATCAAAGATGTCATCTCTTACCTGCGCGTCATCGTCAACCCGCGCGACGAGCTGGCGTGGAAGCGCATCCTGCGGATGATTCCACAGGTGGGAAACTCTACGGCCAACAGAATCTGGGAGCGACTGGCGTTTGCTCCCGATCCGCTCGCCCTCGTGCGGCGTGAAGATTTCAATGTCGCCCCGAAGCGCGGCGCAGGCTGGACTGAGTTCCTGGCCCTGCTCGAAAGTCTCGTGCAGGATGAAACGCGCGGCAACCCTGCGCGGCAGATCGAAATAATTCTGGCGCGCGGCTACGAAGCGCACCTGGCAAACAATTACGAAAACGCTGAGGCGCGGCTCGAAGATTTGCGGCAGCTTGCGCTCTATAGCTCTCGCTACAATTCGACGGAAGGTTTTCTGTCTGAGCTGGCTCTGCTCTCTACTGAGCGCTACAGCGCGCCGCAAGGAATCGCGGGCGAAGATGTTGTGATGGGCGGCGATGAAGACGAGATGCTGACGTTGACCTCCGTGCATCAGGCGAAGGGACTGGAATGGCGAGCGGTGTTCATTATCTGGGCGGCTGACGGGAAATTCCCCAGCCCGCGCTCATTGCGAGATGCCGAAGGCGAAGAGGAAGAGCGCCGCCTGTGGTACGTCGCGCTGACACGCGCGGGCGAGCAGCTTTACCTCACTTACCCCCTGATGATTACGGATTACAACCGGCAGACTGTGGTGCAGAAGCCGTCGCGCTTCGTCACGGAAGTTCCGCCGGAGCTTTACGACATCTGGTCGCTGGAAGAAGAGAGCGTAGGCAAGCTTAACGCGGCTGAAGACGAGACACAGAAATATATCAATTGAGAGTTGGCTACTGGAAACTTATGTCATCGCAAATCAAAATTACGGACGAAATGCAGACCCAAGACCGTACCCTTATGGCTGAACTCAAGCTCTATTATGACCTTCATGTTCCTGACGCCGATGCTCCAAGTCCCCTACTCATTGCGCTGCATGGCTACGGAGCGAACAAAAGACAGATGATGCGCGAAGCACGCTCCATCGCGCCTCCTGATTTTGCCCTCGCTTCGTTGCAGGGGTTTCATCAACATATGAAAGAACCGAAAGAGAAGGGCGGGCCGCTGCGGTTCGGGTTCGGCTGGCTGACGAATTATCACCCTGAAGACTCAGTCGCCGTTCATCATCGCGCTCTTCTCGATCTGATTAACTCGCTCGTGGACGAAGGCATCGCCGACAGCGAGCGCATCTTTCTTCTGGGCTTCTCGCAATCGTGCGCGCTTAACTACCGCTTCGCCTTTACACATCCAGAAAGTTTGCGCGGTGTCATCGGCATCTGCGGCGGGCTGCCGGGCGATTGGGAGTCAAGTGAGTTGTACAGGCCGACACGCGCTGCCGTCTTCCATCTTCATGGCAACCGCGACGAGTTTTATCCTCCGGTGCGCATCGGCAATTATGCGGTGCAGCTTCGCCAGCGGGCGCATGATGTCGAAATGAAGGGCTACGACGCGGAGCATGAGATTACACAACCAATGCGCGAAGACGTGAGTGCCTGGTTGCGCGAGCGCGCGATTAAATAGCATCTGCGTACCCATCAAGGTTGAAACCGTAGATGGGCTGCAAGTATATTCGTTCCCGTTCTTCCCACATCGCATCAGTGAAAGACATTATGAAACGAACCTTTCTTTTCGCGGCAACCATCGCGGTCACAATGTTGCTGAACTTATCTGCCGTCAATGCTCAACAGGAAGGCGCGGGCGCAGGCAAGGTGAGCAAACAGGATATGAAGAAAATCGCGGCTATTCGCGCGGTGCTGGATGCACAAACGGCTGCGTGGAATCGCGGCGACATCGAAGGCTTCATGGACGGCTATGCGCGCTCCCCGAACATCGTTTTTGTTTCCGGCGACTCGCTGACGCACGGCTGGCAGACAGTGCTTGACCGCTACAAGAAAGGCTACGACACGCGCGAGAAGATGGGGACGCTTGCATTTTCCGACCTTGAGATAAACGTCATCAGCAAAGACGCGGCGGTCGTCATTGGCCGCTGGCAACTGACGCGCGCAGGTGACACGCCGAAAGGGCGCTTCACGCTCATCTTCCGCCGCAAAAATGAGAATTGGCGCATCGTCCACGACCACACCTCTTCCGCTTCGTAAAAGATTAAGGTGGCTGAAAAACCGCTCATTATCCTTGGTTGCTCGCAACTCGTCACGCTCGCCAGTTCTGTGAAGGGAGCACGCACCCGCGCGGCGATGAGCGAGCTTTCCATCATCGAAGACGGGGCGATGCTGGTGCGCGGTGGGCGCATCGAGAGAGTCGGTGAGCGGCGCGAGATCGAACCTCTCATCGAAGCAGAGAGTGGAGTGATTGATGCTGGCTGGCGTGTCGTGATGCCGGGCTTCGTTGACGCGCACGCCCATCCGGTTTTCGCGGGCACGCGCGTTGGTGAATACGAGCAACGAGCGCGCGGAGCGACTTATCAGGAGATCGCAACGCAAGGCGGAGGCATTCGCTCAACCGTCAGGCGAACGCGGGCTGCAACGCTCGAAGAATTAGTTGAGGCTTCGAGGCGGTATAGCCGGTGGTTTCTGCGCGGAGGCACGACGACCGTCGAGGCGAAATCGGGTTATGGATTGTCAGTCGAAGATGAATTGAAAATCCTGCGCGCGATCAAGAGGTTGAACGATGAAACGCTGCTTCGGTATGTCCCGACGTTTCTCGGCGCGCACGACATCCCTGATGATTACCGCGAGCG
>JACCVS010000326.1 GCA_013698055.1 Acidobacteriota bacterium | reverse complement strand
GCGTCATACTCGTAGGCGTAAACTTCCCTTCTCAGAATTTCATTATTACTGCCACGCAGCGTCATCTCTTTGAGATTGCCTTGCTCATCATGCGCGTATTCTTCTTCGCCAACCCGTGAATTGATTGAGACTAAATGATAAGAATTATCAATTCTCATCCCCTGACGATCATATGTTGTCAACTCCAACAATTCGCGCGGCCCCTCAATCAGCCTGCCGGATTTGGAAGACAGTGTCGTGGTTTCAGTGCGCACTCGATTGACCGGGCCGCTAAAGCCATCGCTCTCTTTGTCACTGCCCAGTGGATTGAATGGCGGGGCTGAGATAGAAGTCGCAGGGCTTTTTTGATTCCACCCGGAAGAGATGGAATAGCCAACGGCGAATCCGATGCAGGCCAGAACGAGGATTCCGATTAATCCGAGCGTGTATATTTTTCGGGACATCAACAGACTCCCTGAAAGTCAGCGGCGCACTTGAAGCGACGCTGATTTTAGCCCATATATGGGGTCAACAAGCAAGTAAATATACAACATTGTGTAGTAAACTTAGTAGCCCAATCTTGCTATTATCATGCCGCTCTTGAACCGGCGGGCTTGTAGGACAAAGGGAAAGTTAGTGACTACGGATCGTCAAGCATCGAAAACCCCACAAGGTTTGCTCTTGCGCAGTGAAGAGTTGTTTCGTGCTGCCTTCGAGCAATCCCCCATGAGCACTCAAATCCTCTCGCCCGATGGCAGAACCGTCTGGGTAAATCGGGCATGGGAAGAACTCTGGGGCGTGACGCTCGAACAACTCGGCGATTACAACATGCTTGAAGATCAGCAGCTCGTCGAAAAAGGCATCATGCCTTACATCGAAAAAGCCTTTGCCGGTGAGCGGACGGAGATTCCTCCCGTTCTCTATGACCCTGAAGAGACAATTCCCAATCTGACACATCATGAAGAACCCGGTCGCTGGGTGCGTGCTTTCACGTTCCCGGTCAGGGATGAGTCCGGGGCAATTCGTGAAGTCGTGCTGATGCACGAAGACATCACGGCGCGCAAGAGGGCGGAGGAAGAAGCGCAGCGCTGGGCCAACGTCTTCGAGCATGTTCAGTGGGGCGTAGTCAGCGTCAGCGAGGACGGCAGCAAGCTCGTCATGATGAACCCCGCTTACGCGCGAATGCACGGATACACCGTTCAAGAACTGATTGGCAGACCCCTGACGGATTTATTTGCAGTGGATGCTCAGGCTGAACTGCCTGAACAAATTCGGCTGACGCGCGAGCGCGGCCACCACGCTTTTGAATCTACGCACATTCGCAAGGACGGAACTGTTTTCCCGGTGCTGGTAGAAACCACAGCCGTTAAAGATTATGACGGTCAAGTCATTTATCTCGCAGCGCATGTGCAGGACATCACGGCTCGGAAGCAGATCGAAGAAGAGTTGCGGCAGGGCGAAGAAAAGTATCGCGGTCTTCTGGAGAATGCCAACGACATTATCTACACACATGATCTTCAGGGAAACTATTTGACCATCAACCGCGCCTGTGAAGAGATTACCGGCTACACGCGCAAAGAAATACTCGGCGGTTTGAACATCGCGCAGGTGGTCGCACCCGAACACCTTGAACTGGCAAAAGAGATGACGCGACGTAAACTCAGCGATCCGTCACAGACCGTTTACGAGGTGGACATCATTACGAAGGAAGGGAGACGGTTAACACTCGAAATCAGCACGAGGATCGCGTGGCGGGATGGTCAGCCCGCAGCGGTCGAAGGAATTGCGCGTGACGTGACGGAACGCAAACGCGCTGAAACAGCGTTGAAATTTCTGTCAGAGGCTGGCGATGTGATTGCCTCCTCGCTTGATTACGAGACGACTCTGGCAAGCGTCGCGCGCATGGCCGTGCCAACCCTCGCGGACTGGTGTACGGTTGATGTGCTTGAAGATGACCGCACGCTCAAGCGTTTGGCCGTCGCTCACGTGGATCAAGGAAAGGTCGAGTGGGCATATGAATTGCAAAAACGCTACCCGCCGGATATGGATGCGCCACGCGGCATCCCCAATGTTTTGCGAACCGGCGAATCAGAAATATATCCGGAGATAGCGGACGAGATGCTTGTCGCCGCAGCCATTGATGCCGATCACCTCAAGATCATGCGCGACATCGGGTTCACCTCTGCAATCATCGCGCCTCTCGTTACGCAGGGACGAACGCTGGGCGCAATTACCTTCATCACGGCGGAATCGCGACGTATCTACGGGCAGGATGATCTGGCGCTCGCCGAGAGTCTGGCGCACCGTGCAGTCATCGCTATTGAAAACGCTCGTCTCTATCGCAGCGCGCAGGAAGCCAATCGCTTAAAAGATGAATTCCTGGCAACTGTTTCCCATGAGCTGCGTACGCCGTTGACGGCCATCATGGGCTGGGCTTACCTGCTGCGTGGAGGACAGCTTGAGGAAGGCAGTGCGGCTACAGCCCTTGAGACTATCGAACGTAACGCGCGGTCGCAGGCTCAGATCATTGATGACCTGCTTGACGTGTCGCGTATTATTACCGGCAAGCTGCGCCTCGACATACGTGAAGTTGAACCGGTTTCTCTCATCGAGTCGGCCATCGAGGCTGTACGCCCGGCAGCCGAAGCTAAAGGCGTGCGTCTCCAAAAAGTGATTGACACGGGAGTCATTTCCATCGCGGGCGATCCTTCTCGTCTTCAACAGATCGTCTGGAATCTGC
This sequence comes from Acidobacteriota bacterium, assembly GCA_013698055.1. GTDB lineage: Bacteria > Acidobacteriota > Blastocatellia > Pyrinomonadales > Pyrinomonadaceae > QHXM01. The sequence goes on along the minus strand of JACCVS010000326.1, from coordinate 591 downwards.
TTACCAATGCAATCAAGTTCACTCCCAAAGGCGGGCGAGTGCAAATTAGATTAGAGCGAGTCAACTCACACATAGAGATTGTGGTCGCGGATACCGGGAGCGGAATCAAGCCTGATTTCCTGCCGCACGTCTTTGAGCGCTTCCGGCAGGCTGACCAGGCGACTACCCGCCAGCATGGTGGACTCGGATTAGGGTTAGCCATCGTGCGACACCTGATTGAGCTTCATGGCGGAACTGTGCAAGCTGGAAGCGCGGGTGAAAATCAGGGAGCGACCTTTACAGTGAGGCTTCCAGTCGCGCCGATTTATCAAAAACAGAGTTCCGGCGAGCGCGTCCACCCGGCGGCCAGAGAGCTGCTTCCTTCCTTCGGTTGCCCTGAAAGATTAGACGGTTTGAAGGTTCTCATCGTAGATGACGAAGCTGATACTCGGGAACTGCTGAAAGTCGGAATCAGCCAATGCGGTGCAGAGGTGACTACCGCCGCATCGGCCAGCGAGGCGCTCGAAGCGATTGTCAAAGACAGGCCGGAAATTCTTATCAGTGATATCGGAATGCCGGATGAAGACGGCTATGAGTTGATTAAAAAGGTCA
>JACCVS010000309.1 GCA_013698055.1 Acidobacteriota bacterium | reverse complement strand
CCGTCCCCTTCTCCCACTCGGATTGATTGTCTGGTTGTTCGTCCTTCATCTTGCTTCAATAACGAATGCGTGGATCAATCACGGCATAGGCGATGTCAACCAAAAGATTGAAGACCAGAATCAGAATCGCCAGAAACGCTACGATGCCGATAATCAGCGGCTCGTCGCGCGCGAAGTTGGCATTCAAAAAGTAGTTGCCCAAACCGGGCAGCGCAAATATTTGCTCGACCACGACAGTTCCCGTGATGAGATAAGCGAGCGCCGGGCCGCTGAATGAGATGACGGGAAGAAGCCCGCCACGCATGACGTGCCTGAAAATCACCTGCCGCTCGCTCAAGCCTTTCGCCCGCGCCGTACGCACGTAATCGGCGCGCAGGACTTCGAGCATTCCCGATCTCGTCAGGCGCGCGATGTATGCCATGTACAGGGAAGAGAGCGTCAAGACCGGCATGACCAGATTCCAGCTCGGGAAACCATTCCAGCGCGCCGGCGGCAGCCAGTAGAACGTCAGCGAAAAGAGCAGTATCAGCAGAGGACCGAGCACAAAATTAGGCACACTGATGCCGAGCATCGCCAGCGCCATCGAGCCATAGTCGAGTTTTGAGTTCTGCCTGAGCGCGGCAAACGTGCCAGCCGTCAAACCGACAATGAGAGCCAGCAGATAAGCCAGCAGGCCAAGAATCGCCGACACGGGCAAAGCGCGTCTCAGAATCTGATTAACCGTTTGACCCGGATAGGTTAACGACTCGCCGAAGTATGGATAAGGATGCCACTGGTATTTCTTCGTTGATTGCCCGTCGCTCCCGACTACTTCTTTGCCGTTCTCATCCACTACCGTCCCGTATTGAAACCCGAAGATGCCCGCCATCACCCGCGCGTACTGCACGATCTTGGGATCGTTCCACCCATACTTTTCTTTGATGTTCTTGATAATTGCAGCAGGGATTTTCTTCTCATTATCGTAGAAATTTCCGGGCGCGAAGCGGATCAAGCCCCACGTCAGCGTGACGATGATGATCACAGTCGGAATCGTAATCAGAAGTCGGCGAATGATGAAGCGAAGCATTCCCTAACGCTCTCCCCTTTACTCTGCCATGTTCGGCGTGCCCTGATCCCATTTCGCCTGATCGTATTCAATGTACACGTACTTCCAGGCGTGCAGCGTCAGAGGATTCGGATACATTCCCTTCACATAAGGTTTCTTCATCCAATTAACGGTTGGTGTGTCAAGCGGGATGATGGGTTGCTCTTCCAGCATGTAGGCTTCGGCCTTCGCGAAAAGCTCGAATCGCTTCTTTGAATCAGTGGTGCGATTGGCTTCATCCAGCATCGCGTCATATTTGGGATCGTGCCAGCCCGAGCCGTTCTCCGCGCCCGCGTAAAAGAGATTGAGGAACGTGAACGGGTCCATGTAATCGCCGCCCCACGCATCGCGCGCGATGCCTTTGTAGTCACCTTTCGCGCGCACATTCAGGAAGGTGCGAAACTCCATGGACTTGAGCGGCAACGTGACACCCAGATTTTGTTTCCACTGAGCTTGCAGATATTCGACTATCGGCACGTTCATTCCATCCGGGTTGTAGTTGATCTCCACCTGATCAATCGGGAAATTCTTGCAGACGTATTTTCCGTCTGCACCTTTCGTCACCGGATAACCTGCCTCACCCATCAACTGGCGGGCGCGCTCGGGATTAAACGAGTCGCCCTGTGGATTCGGGTAGCCGGGAAAGATGCCTGTGGGAACGAAGCCCGTCAGCGGCTTAACGGTCTTTCGCCATTTGGCGAAAGCCTCCTTATCAATGGCAAAGTTGAAAGCCTTGCGTAGCCGCTTGTCCGTGAACGGTCCACTCCGGACATTGAAGTCGTAATAATCGTTTCCGTTCTCGACCGCGTCCATATAGTCGCGCTTGGGACGAATGACATCCATCCAGCCGTGCGGAACCGTGTGATTGAGAAAAGCGTCAATCTCTCCGGCCTTGTAGAGATTCATAATCGTCGTGCTGTCTTTGACCGGATAAAAGGTGAGTTGTGTGAGCCGAACGACACCCGCATCCCAGTAGTTAGGGTTTTTCTCGACGACGAGCCGGTCATACGGAGTCCACTCTTTGAGCTTGAATGCGCCGCTTGAGATGATTTTATCTGCTTGCGTCCAGGCTTCACCGTATTTTTCGATGGCCTTTTGCGGCACGGCGCGGAAGAACTGGTGCGCGAGCAGTCCTAAAAAGAAGGGTGCAGACTGGCGGAGTGTAATACGCAAGGTGCGCGCGTCAATGGCTTCGACACCGAGGTCTTCTGCTTTCACGGGAATAAGCTCTTTGCCCGCGATGGCATCTTTGATTTTCGGGTTCGTGGCTAACTGCCCTGCGCGCTCGGTATCATCACCGGAGAGCACGAGCCGGTTAGGCTCATGCATGTATCTGTGAAAAGGCGTGTCGGGCTTTGAATCCTCAATTGTTGGAGCGTTGCCTGAAGCGGACTCCGCTGCTTTGGCCGCTTCCTCTATGACATCTTTCTCCAGCACGAACTCGCCTGTTTTGGGATCACGCACGAAAGAGCCACCCGTGTTATAGCCCTGGCTGTTCTTGATGTAATAAGCCAGATAGGCGTTACGCGAGGCCAGCTTGGGTGAAAGCCCACGCTTGAAAGTGTAAACGAAATCTTCCGCCGTGATCGGCTCGCCGTTTGACCAGCGCGCATTCTC
>JACCVS010000268.1 GCA_013698055.1 Acidobacteriota bacterium | reverse complement strand
CCGCCTGATCGTTTGGCCTGACGAGAATCACTGGATTCTCAAAGGCGAGAACAGCAAGTTTTTCTATCAGGAAGTACACGCCTGGCTGAAGAAGTATCTCGGAGCGCCGAACGCGATGGTAGCCGATAATAGTCCGCAATAGGATGAAACTGACTCTTGTTCAGAGTTCACGCTTTCAGCGTGCCGTAAGCAGCCTCAAGGCTGTGTTCTGAGTCTCAAATGTCAGGAAGCTGCCAATCAATCTCCGGTTTGCCAACCGCCCGTAATGCTTTATTGATCGCGGAAAACGGCTTGCTTCCGAAGAACCCGTTGCGAGCGGAGAGCGGCGAAGGATGCGCTGATTTAATAATCGTGTGCCGGTCGGCATCAATCAGCTTAATCTTTTTCTGAGCATACGCTCCCCACAGCACGAACACGACGCGACTCTCACGCTCGTTGACACGGCTGATGATGGCATCCGTGAAATTCTCCCAGCCCATGCCTTGATGCGAGTTGGTTTCTCCAGCCCGCACAGTCAGGACAGCGTTAATCATCAGGATGCCTTGCTTTGCCCAGGGCACTAAGTAACCGTTGTTGGGAATGCGAAAGCCGACATCCGCCTGCAACTCCTTGTACATGTTTCTCAGCGAAGCGGGAGGCTTGACGCCGGGCAAAACGGAAAAGCAAAGCCCATGCGCCTGATCTTTACCCGGATACGGGTCTTGTCCTAACAAGAGGACATTGACGTTTTGGTACGGGGTCAGCTTCAAAGCATTGAAGATATTTTCCTGCGATGGGTAAACGGTGTGCGATTGCTGCTCCTTTTCCAGGAACTGCTGAAGTTTGAGGAAGTACGGCTTATCCAGTTCTTCAGCCAGCAAGCGACGCCAGGAAGGTGGAAGCAGGGGGAGCATAAAAATATGTTTCCTCTTCTTTGTTATGCTTTAGCGAATCCTTGAAGACCTGTCCAGAGGCTAGTGATGCGTCACGGTTAAGATGATGAGTTGAGAGTTCAACCTTTAGGTTGCTGATGTCGCGGGTAAACAAGCTCAAGCTTGAACTCTAAACCTCAAAATCAGCGTCACTGACTGTTAGTTATTGATAACTACTCCAGCGATTTTTTCCGTTCGGCTTCTATAACTCTGATGTTCTGTGATTTCCCTTCCATTTCATTGAAGCCATTAATGAGGGCCATTGCTTCCTCGTATTCAAGGTTAGTTCTGACAATCTCCGTTCGACCTTTTTTCGAGACTGCAATGGAAGTATTTTCCCGCTTAACCCGGTATTTAATTGATGGGTCGCCTTCGAACTTTGCTTTCTGACCTGGCATTGCTTGTACTGTATATTTATACATAGTGTCATCCTCAATTAAGAGAATAATCACTTCATAGAGAAACGCGCAAGGGGATGGATTGCGGATAACTGTTTCAACGCAATTTATGAACGGATTATTTTCACTTTATGCGTGAGCCTACAAATGCGCTCACAAGCGATTGCAATCAGCTAAATGAGCGCCGCGCTTGCTGAATGAATGCTCATTCAGTATGATATGCGTTCCTCGCTCGACCCTAAACCCTGAAAGGTATTCTTCCATGCTTCGGATTGAAAAAGCGGCCATCTTAGGCGCAGGCACAATGGGCGCACAGATCGCCGCGCATCTGGCGAATGCGAACATCCCCGTCATCCTGCTTGATATCATTCCCCGCGAAGCGACAGCGGAAGAACAGGCTAAAGGGCTGACGTTCGAATCGAAAGAAGTCCGCAACCGTTTCGCTCGCTCAGGGCTGGAAGCGGCGAAAAAGGCCAAGCCCGCCGCGTTCTTCACCTCGGATCAGGCCTCGCTCGTTTCTGTCGGAAACTTTGATGACGATCTGGCGAAGCTGAAAGACTGCGATCTCATCATCGAAGCGGTCGTCGAGAATCTGGAAATCAAACGGAGTCTTTACGAGCGCGTCGAGCAATTTCGTCGTCCCGGATCAATTGTCGCTTCAAACACGAGCGGCATTCCCATCAAGCAACTCGCCGAAGGTCGCTCGGAAGATTTCCGTGCTCATTTCCTCGGCATACACTTCTTCAATCCGCCGCGCTATATGAAGCTGGTGGAAATCATCCCCACCGAATGGACGAAGCCGGAAGTCTCCTGCCAGGTAGCAGGATTCTTGGATCAGCGTCTCGGCAAAGGGGTCGTGCCTGCCAAAGACCGCCCGAACTTTATCGCCAACCGCATCGGCACCTTCGGCGCGATGGTGACGATCAAGACGATGCTGGATGAGGGTTATTCGATTGAGGAAGTGGATAAGATAACGGGGCAGGCGGTTGGGCGTCCGAAGTCGGCGACCTTTCGCACGTTCGATCTCGTCGGCCTGGATGTCTTCGGCCACGTCGTCAAGAATCTTTACGAGGCATTGTCTGATGATGAAGAGCGCGAGGTGTTTCGCTCGCCCGTGTTTCTCTCGGACATGATTCAGAGCGGGATGCTCGGCAACAAGACGAAAGGCGGTTTTTACAAGCGACAGAAGGGTGAAGGCGAGAAGCAGGAAATCTGGACACTAGACCACGCTTCGCTCAAGTATCAACCGGCGCAGAAAGTGAAACTGCCCGCGCTCGACATGGCGAAGAACATCGAAGAGACGCCGGGAAGAATCAAGGCGCTGGTGTGGGGCAAAGACCGCGTTGGCGCGTTTCTGTGGAAAACGATGTCGCGCACGTTTCGCTATGCCGCGAATCGCATCCCCGAAATTGCCGACACGGTGGTGGAAATTGATCGCGCGATGAAGTGGGGCTTTAACTGGGAGCTTGGCGTCTTTGAAACGTGGGACGCCATCGGAGTAGAAAAATCCGTCGCGCGGATGAAGGAAGAAGGGCAGAGCGTGCCCGACAATGTTCAGCGAATGCTGGACGCAGGCGCAACCTCTTTCTACAAAGATGAGAACGGGCAACAATCCTATTTTGATTTTGCGACCAGTAAGTATGTGCCCGTGAACGAGCAGCCGGGCGTCATCATCTTGAAGTCCGTCAAAGAACGAACGAGCGTGATAAGGAAGAACGCGGGCGCGTCTTTGATAGACATCGGTGACGGTGTGGCCTGTCTTGAGTTTCACTCGAAGATGAACGCCATCGGCGGCGACACGCTTCAGATGCTCAAACAGTCTCTGGCCGAAGTTGATAAGAATTTCGTCGGCATGGTCGTCGGCAATCAGGGCGTGAACTTTTCGGTCGGCGCGAATGTGATGCTGCTTCTGCTGGAAGCGCAGGAGGAGAACTGGGAAGACATTGACATGAGCATTCGCGCTTTCCAGAACGCCACGATGAGCTTGCGCTATTCCCCGAAGCCCGTGGTCGTCGCGCCCTTTCAATTGACCTTTGGCGGCGGCTGCGAGATGGCGCTGCATGGCGACCGCGTGCGCGCGTCGGCTGAGACGTACATCGGTCTGGTCGAGGTCGGCGTTGGCTTGATTCCTGCCGGTGGTGGAACGAAAGAGATGCTCGTGCGTGCACTCGACGCTATCCCGAAGGGTGCGGACGATGCTGATCCATTTCCCTTCATCAAGCGCGCGTTTGAAACTATCGCGATGGCGAAAGTCGCAACCTCGGCTGAGGAAGCGCGTTCCTACGGTTTCTTCGGCGCTGATGATTCGATTTCGATGAACAACGACCGTTTGATCGCGGATGCCAAGCAGGAAGTTCTCTCGCTCGCCGCGACCGGCTACGTCGAGCCGCAGCAGCGCACGGACGTTCTCGCCCTCGGTCTTCCGGCTCTCTCAACGCTCAAGCTCGGCATTCATCAAATGAAGCGCGGCGGATTCATCTCGGACCACGATGCTTTAATCGGCGAGAAGCTCGCGCGCATCCTGACGGGCGGCGATCTGAATCATCCGACGCGAGTATCAGAACAGTATTTACTTGATTTAGAGCGTGAGGCATTTCTTTCTCTCTGCGGTGAGCGCAAGACGCAGGAGCGCATCGGCCACATGCTCAAGAGCGGAAAGCCGCTCAGGAATTAAAAGGCAGGACTCAGAACACAGAACTCAGGAGTCAGAATGAGCAGGCCACCTGCAAAAAACTTTCAAGAGTTGATCGTGTGGCAGAAGGCACATGGGTTTGTGCTGGGTGTTTACAAATTTAGCAAGGGATTTCCGCGAGATGAAGTTTATGGATTAACATCATAATTCAAGCGAGCAGCGGTCTCCATTCCGGCTAATATTGCTGAAGGCTTTAAGAAAAAAGGGCAACTCGACAAGGCGCGATTTCTTAATATCGCGCATGGCTCACTGGAAGAATGTCGCTATTACCTTATCCTAGCTCTTGATCTTGGGTTCGGCGACACACAACAACTTATGCAGCAACTCGAAGAGGTCAGCAGGTTACTCACCAGCTATACGCAAGCGGTTTTAGCTTCTGACTCCTGAGTCCTGTGTTCTGAGTTCTGGAGATTTTTATGAGAGATGCAGTAATCGTATCCGCCGTGCGAACGGCTGTTGGCAAAGCGCCGAAAGGCACTTTAAGAAACACGCGGCCTGATGAACTGGGCGCGGCTGTGATTAAAGAAGCCATCGCGCGTGCCGAAGGTTTAGAGCTTTCAGAGATTGAAGACGTGATTATGGGATGCGCGATGCCCGAGGCGGAACAGGGAATGAATGTTGCGCGTTCGGCGGCGATTCGCGCAGGCTTGCCGGTTGAGACTTCAGCGATGACGATCAATCGTTTCTGCTCTTCGGGGCTGCAATCAATAGCGATTGCCGCCGATAAAATCCGAACGGGTGGCGCTGAGGTGATCGTCGCGGGTGGATTAGAGACGATGTCCATGATTCCGATGGGCGG
>JACCVS010000296.1 GCA_013698055.1 Acidobacteriota bacterium | reverse complement strand
TCGGCTGCATTCAGAATGACATGGACGATTTTGAGCGGCAGGCCGCTTATGCCGCCGACATCACCTACGGCACGAACAACGAGTTCGGCTTCGACTACCTGCGCGACAACATGAAGTTTGATCTGGCGACCTGCTCGCAGCGCGGCCACTATTTCGCCGTCGTTGACGAGGTGGATTCGATTCTGATTGACGAGGCGCGCACGCCGCTTATCATTTCAGGCGCATCGGACGAAGCGACCGACAAGTATTACAAGGCCGACGCCATCATCCCGCAGCTCAAGCGCGGCGAAGAGAAAGATAAAGTCAAGACCGGCGATTACGTGGTTGATGAAAAGCAGCATACCGCCGTCCTGACGGAAGACGGCGTGGACAGGGCCGAGCGCCTACTCGGCGTCGGCAACCTTTACGACCCCATGAACATGGAGATGCTGCACTGCGTCGAGCAGGCTTTGAAGGCTCACACTCTTTACAGGCTCGACCATCAATACGTCGTGCAGGAGGGCGAGGTCATCATCGTTGACGACTTCACGGGGCGCTTGATGAAGGGTCGCCGCTGGTCGGACGGCTTGCACCAGGCGGTCGAAGCCAAAGAGGGCGTCAAGATCGAGAAAGAGAATCAGACGCTCGCCACCATCACGCTGCAAAACTATTTTCGCCTTTACGAAAAACTATCGGGCATGACCGGAACGGCTGAGACGGAAGCCGGGGAGTTTCATTCGACCTACAAGCTCGATGTGATCGTTATCCCGACCAATCAGCCGATGGTTCGCAAAGACCACTCAGACATTATCTATCGCACGCTCCCTGAGAAGTGGGATGCCGTGGTCGAACAGATCAAGGAATGCCACGAGAAGGGACAGCCCACGCTCGTCGGCACGGTCTCGGTTGAAAACTCGGAGCTGATCGCGCGCCGCTTGCAGAAAGTCGGCGTTCCGCACAACGTCCTGAATGCCAAGTACCACGAGCGCGAAGCCGAGATTGTGGCGCAGGCCGGGCGCAAAGGTGCTGTCACTATCGCCACGAACATGGCCGGGCGCGGCACGGACATCCTGCTCGGCGGCAATCCCGAATTTCTCGCCCGCGAGTTGCTGAAAAAGCAGGAGGTTGACCCTGACGAAGCGACTGACGAGCAATTTGAAGAGGCGCTCGCTGAAACCAAGCACGTCGTTGAAGCAGAGCATAAAGAAGTCGTCGGGGCGGGCGGCCTTCACATCATCGGCACCGAGCGCCATGAATCCCGCCGCATTGATAACCAGCTACGCGGGCGTGCCGGACGACAGGGCGACCCAGGCTCGACGCGCTTCTTCCTTTCTCTGGAAGACGACCTGATGCGTATCTTCGCCGGAGATCGCGTCAAAGCGTTAATGCAGCGTCTCGGGATGGAAGAGGGCGTCGCCATCGAATCCAAGATGGTCAGTAAGCGCATCGAGGGCGCGCAGAAGTCTGTCGAGGGACGCAACTTTGAATCGCGCAAACACCTGCTTGAATACGATGACGTGATGAACAAGCAGCGCGAGACGATCTACGGCTTGCGCCGCCAGTTGATGGAGCAGCCCGACCAGCGCGACTACCTGCTGGGCGAGACAGGTGTCGCGCGCGATCTGCTCTCGGATTTAACGAAGCAGTACCTGAACCCCGAAGCCGACCCTGAAGATTGGGATGTTGATAACTATGTCATTCAGGTTCAAGCGATCTATGACTTTGACGCTGACGAAGAAGGAATAGATTTCAACAACACAACCTCGGAAAACGTTGACCGGAATATCTGGGATAAGCTCAAAGCCAAGTATGCCGAGAAGGAGCAGCAAATCGGCGTCGAAGCGATGCGGACATACGAGCGCATCATCATGCTCAACATCATTGACGCGCAGTGGAAAGACCACCTGCTCTCGATTGACCATTTGAAGCAAGGCATAGGGCTTGTCGGCTACGGGCAGAAAGACCCGCTCGTTGAGTATAAGAAACAATCGTTCGATCTCTTTCAAGAGATGCTCGACCGCATTGACCAAACGACTATCCGCTCGCTCTTCAACCTCCAGATTGTCACCGAGCAGCCGCCCGAGGTCTTGCAGCAAAGGCGCGCCCCGCGGCGCACGGCGCTCAACTTCACAGGCCCGAATCAGGGCGCAGCCGCCGCGGGCGAGGAAGCGGGCAAAATCAAGACCATCACCCGCGACCAGCCCAAAGTCGGGCGCAACGAATTATGCCCGTGCGGCTCCGGGAAGAAGTACAAGAAGTGTTGCGGCGCATAATGCGCTCCACTCTGTTATTAGGAGAGATATGCAAAATCCTCATACAGCCTTTGTATCACTCATCTCTTGCGCCATGCTTATCACGGCGTGCCTGTTATCAATCATCCCTGCGTCAGCTCAGCAACCATTGAGAGCATCAGTTGACGGACTTGAGCGTGGTGTTGAGCTGTACAGGCAAGGCAACGATCAAGAGGCCATCCAAGTGCTGAAACAGGTCGTCAAACAACATGAAGACGATGTGAGAGCATGGCATTATCTGGGTCTCGCGCTTAATCGTCAGGGCAAGACGAACGATGCCCGTAAAGCTCACGAGAAGGCAGCTAAGAATGGAGAGAAGCTGCTGGAAAGCCAGTACAGCGTCGGCCCGGGAAGCGATTTCCGTGTTCTTGTATCGCAATTCAAGCCACAACTGGATGAAGCGGCTGACAGCGCCGATAAGTACCTTGAGTTGAGTACGAAGCCTTCCAAGAAAAAGGTAGAGGAGTGGCGTTTGCGTTCGGAGACTTTGCGTGATTTCGCGTGGCTGGCGGATTCACGAGAAGGAAACGCGCCGCCTACGGTATTCAAGGGCGCAGACCTTACCACCAAAGCTCGAGTCTTAAGCAGGCCGGAGCCACCGTACACAGAAGAAGCGCGCAAGAATGGGGTGGCTGGGACGGTCGTGCTGCGCGGAATCTTCGCTGTGGACGGAAAGGTTAGAGCTATTCGGCCTGTCGCAGTATTACCCTATGGATTAACATTACAGGCTATCAGAGCGGCACGAAAGATCAAATTCATCCCGGCTACAAAAGACGGTAAACCGGTTTCTCAATACATCCAGATTGAATACAATTTCAACCTCTATTAAATGCTACGGTAAAGTAAGTAACTTGAATATCAGCTCCAACATCTTGCAATCGAGCTGTAGTCTGTTCACAGGTACTTTCTTTTTTCGATGAGCGTAAACGCCACATCAACTAATCCAGTCGTGCAGGCCATCGTCGCGGGCACTGCTCCGCAAGCCGCGCGCATGGCTGCGGCGCGTGGGCTATTGCCACTCGATCAGGCTGATATGCTTGAGGCGTTGGTGGCCCTGCGCGAAAGTGATAACGCGGATATTGTCAGAGCAGCAGAAGAGACGCTCGCATCGCAAGAGCCGGAATCGTTGTTAGACATGGCCGTCAGCGCGGAGATAGCGCCTTCGGTACTCGGTTATCTCGCCGCCAGCCCGAATCTGGGCTACGAAGTCCACGAAGCAGTCACGCTCAACGCGCAGACACCTGACGAGGCCATCGCGCTGCTGGCGAGCGCAACCGCAGACGGCAAATTGCTGGAGCTGATTTCAATTAATCAACAGAGATTGATTCGCGCGCCCGCGATCATTGAAGCCATCATCAACAACCCGGCGCGCACGTCCGAAGCCGAGCGGCGCGTGCGTGAAACGCGGCGCGAATTTTTCGAGAAGGAGCGCGGCGCTCAGCAGATCGCCGAAGAGTTGCGCGCACGCGGCCAGACGGCTGCCGCCGAGTTCATTGAGACTGTAGAGTCGGTCGGCGCGGATGAATCCTTCACGATTGATGATGCGTGGATCATTGCCCAGCACATCGAAGTCTCCGATGTGGAGATAGATGATTCGTGGCTCGCGCTCGAACGCCTCGAAGAACTCTTTGAGGAAACTGATGAGCAGCGCATCGCGAATATCGAGCGCATCATCAATGACACGCGCAGCGAGGGAAAAGGAGACGAGCCGGAGCGCATCTCTCTCATCCGCCGCGTCATGATGATGACCGTCAAGGATCGCGTCAAGCTGGGCATGAAAGGCGACCGCGAAGCGCGCTCAATTCTCATCCGGGACTCTAACCGCATCGTTGCCCAAGCAGTTATTCACAATCCGCGCATCACCGATCAGGAAATCGAAGCCATTTCAGCGATGCGAACCGTTTCCGACGAGGTGCTGCGAATCATCGCCATGAATCGCGCGTGGGCACGCTCTTACCCGATTATTCTTAACATCGCTCGCAACCCGCGTACCCCCATTCCGACCGCGATTAACATCCTGCCGCGAATCCATACCAAAGACCTGCAATACATCTCGCAGAACCGCAATGTCTCGGAAGCAGTGCGCCGCCAGGCCTTTCGCCTCGCAGCGACGCGCACCGGCCACTGAAAATTGATTGACACGAAGCCTGTGCTGTCCCTATCATTCGCGCTACCGATATTAGGGAACTCCTATTACGATTTTCTTGACAGAGATCGAGCGGCAACCGTTCGATTAAAACGTTCGTTACACTCTTGTGGTTGATAATAAAGTGTGTAACGGGCATTCATCACAATTGTTGCGCTTGAGAAACTGAGGCGCGTTTACAAACAAAGAGAGGGATTATGGGAATCACTGATATAATTTCCTGGATAATCGTCGGCCTGATCGCAGGCGCGATTGCCAAAGTCATCATGCCGGGCAAAGACCCCGGCGGCTGTGCCATCACCATGCTTCTGGGAATCGCGGGCGCGGTGCTGGCTGGCTTCTTGGCAGACTATCTTAATCTTGCAAAGAAGACAGAGGGCTTTGGTGATAAAGGCTTCTTCGCCAAATTAGGCTTCGGTATTGTCGGCGCGCTGGTTATCCTGGCGGTCTATCGCCTGATTGCCGGACGACGCACTTAAAGCATTCGCGGGCTTTAACCACGCCAATCACAATAAAGTTGAAGCCGGATGCGCTTTCTTAAAAGAGAGTGCATCCGGCCTTGATTTTCTTCTAAAGCGCCTTCACCAGCGCTCAAAAAATCTCTGAGCTTTTTCTGAGAACCGACCACCCGACATCCGTCAACGTGTGACTCGCAGCGCCCCACCACAATCCGGCCAATACAGCCCAGATAGCATGGACTCCGATTGTTTGCTCGATGCCGGCTTCAATCGCGTGCCATGCCTGTAGAATCTCATCGAAAGTTGGCACGGGGCCGTTCAGCAGCACGACGCGCAGGTAAACGCCCGCCGAGACTATCAACGCCAGCACCATTGTGAAATAAATAATGCGAATCAGCGTGCCGAAGATAATGCCGTGCGACCAGCGGGAGCGATGCCGAAAGAGAGAGCGGTACGGAAACCAGAGAAAACGAAAGAGACCCCAACGCGCATACTGGCGCGACTGGATGTC
>JACCVS010000261.1 GCA_013698055.1 Acidobacteriota bacterium | reverse complement strand
GGCATCCCGTAAGAGAGCGCCCTGATATAATCCTCATCCAGCACCATCGCCTCTTCATCGCCGCGCTCTCTGGCCTGCCCTTGTTCCATAAAACGGTCGTACTGTTCCTTCGGGTCATTCAACTCCGAAAAGCCATTCGCGCATTCCATGCGCTTAATGTATAGCTCGAAACGTTCCGCAACTGACGGGTCAAATGGCGAAGCCTTAGAAAGAGGCGACACAGGCTTAGGATGATTTACAATAAAAATTGGCCCCTCAAGTATTCCCCAAAAAAGTGCCTCACGAGATTTTTCGAGAAACTCGAAAATATTTTGAATCCTTCGAGCGGTTTCTTCAGGATTAAGAGTTTCATCCGAGACTTCTAGCCTATCTATCTCATCTTTGAAAGGAATCATCGTTGTTGCGCCTCTTTTCCAATCATCCGGCCTAACCTCGCTATTTTCCATTCCAAACATGTAGGGAAGGCTTTCATATTCAGCTAGCTTCTCAGGGAGAAGTTTATTTAAGACAAAAACTATTTTGGGATTATCTAGCATTTCAACAGTAAGCTTATATTTTGAGTCAGTTTCATATCCTCTCCAACATGCTGCGATAGCTTCTTTCATTGTAAGCCTCGCCCATTTTTCAGCTACATCAAGGATTGGGACATATTGCTTTCTTTCCTCAAGACTCAAACTTTCAATCAACGCTTGTTCAGTCTTACGTAATAATTCCTCACAAAAATCCATCATCCCGTTCACGTCCATGTAAGCGCAGTAAAACTCAAGCATCGTGAATTCAGGGTTGTGGGTTCTGTCTATGCCTTCGTTGCGAAAGTTCCGGTTGAGTTCGTAAACCTTCTCAAAGCCGCCGACGACGAGACGCTTGAGATAGAGTTCGGGCGCGATGCGGGCGAAGAGGTCTATGCCGAGCGCGTTGTGATGTGTTTTGAAGGGGCGCGCGGCTGCGCCGGTTGCTTTGGCGGTCAGCATCGGTGTTTCGACTTCGATGTAGCCGTGATCGTCGAGGAAGCGGCGCATCTCGCGGATGATTTTGGAGCGGCGCTCGAAGACTTCACGCGAGCTTAGCTCGCGTGAAGCAGATTCATTCTCGCCGTCTTCGCTCTTCTCGACTTTCAGGCTTCCGGCAATCAAATCTGCGTAGCGTTGGCGCTGTCGAATCTCCGGGTCATTGATACCGTGCATCTTGTCAGGCATCGGCAGCATGGCTTTGGCGAGAAACTGTAGCGTCTCGACGTGAACCGAAAGCTCGCCCGTCTTCGTGACAAAGAGATAGCCCGTCGCGCCGATGAAGTCGCCGTGATCGAGCAGGTTGAATAACTCCCAACCCTCTTCAATGGGAGCGCCGTCGTCGTTGTGAATGCCTTTCACGTCGGCCTTGCGAACATAAATCTGAAGACGCGAGACTCCATCTGACAGGTGGACGAACGCGGCCTTACCCATCACTCGCGGCGGGCTGCTGATGCGTCCGCTGATGCGAACTTTGACGTTGTTCAACTCTGCATTTGCGCGCTCAAGCTCTTCCTGCGCGGGGCGCTCGCCTTCTTTGACTTGCGGAACGTGACGCTTGAAATCTTCGCTTTCGATGATCGCCGTGATCGTGTCTTCATTGCCGGTTGTGCGGCTGCGCTCAAACTTGTTCGGATAGACGTTGCCGACGAGGCGGCGCAATTCTTCGAGATGTTCGCGCCTCGCCTGCGTCTGGTCGTTGTCTTCGATGAAAGGGATGCTCATGAAAGTATCGTAAATGGTAAATGATGAATCGTAAAGACGAGCGGCAATTTACAGACACGATTCGCCATTTCCGATTCATGAGCAAACGATTTAGGATTCTTTCCGTGAAGCTGCTCAGTCCAAGACGATTTATCAGGGATTTCTTCCTGAGCGCGGTTGAAGCAGGCATGATGCTGCTCGCGTGGGGAGACGTGCGCGGATTTCTGTCGCATGGAGCGCGCGCCGGGACAATCATCGCGCTGCTCGTCGTGCCGTTCATCACCTGCTGGAGCGAGAGCGATAAGGCAAGTCGCGGCCTGCGGCCTGTGAGCGGGCAATGGCGCACGCTTCTCTTGCTGGAAATCGGATTCTTCGTTTCTTACTGGCTCGTTCCATATTTCGACCGTCAGGAGATTCTGGTTTTCGCTGAATCGGATGCTCTGCGATACACCGGGCTGGTCATGTTCATCGCGGGCGTTGCGCTGCGCGTGTGGGCATTTATTTATCTGGGCCGTCTCTTCAGCGTTTTTCTGACGATTCAGGAGGGGCATCGTCTCGTCACCGATAACATCTACCGATACGTGCGGCATCCGAGTTATACAGGACTTCTCCTGCGCTCGCTCGGTTGGGCGCTCGTCTTTCGTAGTCTCTTCGGATTGGTTGCGTGGCTGGCGCTGCTCGCTTTTATTCTCAAGCGCATGAGGCATGAGGAGGGGATGCTTGAAAGCGAGTTCACTACTGAGTGGGAGGAGTACGGGCGTAGCACACGCTGGCGACTTGTGCCGGGCATTTACTGATGATGGGCGCATCGTGATAGCATTCCATTCTTCAAATGAGCGAAAAAATAGTTTCGATTGATGAACTCCGCGAGGAGCGGAAACGGCTGCGTGCTGAGGGCAAGCGGTTGGTTTTCACCAACGGCTGCTTCGACATCCTGCACGTCGGCCACGTTCGATATTTACAGAGTGCGCGTGAACAAGGCGACGCGCTCGTCGTCGCCATCAACAGCGACCGCTCGGTGCGAGAACTGAAAGGCGTGGGGCGTCCCATTATGAATGACCAGGAGCGCGCAGAGATGTTGTTGGCGTTAAGAGCAGTGGACTACGTCACTGTCTTTGACGGTCTCAGCCCGCGCAGCTTGATCGCAGAAGTCCTGCCAGACGTACTCGTCAAAGGCGGCGATTATCAATTAGACGAGATTCACGGGCGCGAAGAGGTTGAAGCCGCAGGCGGGCGCGTCCTCTCGCTTCCCTTCGTCGAAGGAGCTTCGACCAGTTCGATTATCGAAAAAATGTTGAAAACAGTGACAAGTGACGAGTGACAAGTGACAAGTTAAAGCCAGCGGCTCAATGCTGGCGGCTCGTCTTTTGTTCTTGCTCGTCACTCGTCACTCGTCACTCGTCACTCGTCACTGTCTTTATATGAGTAGCACGATTCAATCAACGACGGTTTTGCAGAGCGTGTTGCGGCGCGTGACTGAGAGCGAGGAGTATGCGCGGCTCGTCAATGAGTTGCGCGGCGGGGCGC
>JACCVS010000260.1 GCA_013698055.1 Acidobacteriota bacterium | reverse complement strand
CGCCCGGTCTTGCGAATACTGTCGGCTTCGATGCGGATGAGCTTGCCCTGTTGCGTGATGATCATGATCTCGGAGTCATCATCAACGGTGAAGACGGCGACCACTTTGCCGGTTTTGGGGGTCGTCTTCATGTTGATCACGCCCTTGCCGCCGCGCGATTGGAAACGATAGTCGGTGATCTTCGTTTGCTTGCCGAAGCCCTGCTCGGAGACAGAGAGCATTCGCTCGTTATCTTCGGCAGAGACGGCGCAGAGAGAGACGACGAAATCGTCTTTGCGTAGATCAATGCCGCGCACGCCGCGCGTCGCGCGACCCATCGGCCTGACACCCTTCTCGTCAAAGCGAATCGCCAATCCGTTATTCGTCGCGATGAAGATTCGCTTCGTCCCGTCGGTCAACACCACGTCGAGCAACTCATCCTGGTCGTCAATGTTGATGGCGTTGATGCCATTCATGCGGATGTTCTGGAAATCAGCCAGAGACGTTTTCTTGATGACGCCTTTGCGCGTCACCATGACCACATAACGACCTTCGGAAAACTCACGCACGGGAATAACACCGGCGAGCTTGCGCGTCGTCGGAATGTTGATGAGATTGACGATTGCCTTGCCGCGAGCCGAGGCCGCCGCATCCGGCACTTCGTGAACCTTGATCTTGAAGACCTGCCCGTTGTCCGTGAAGATCATCAGGTAGGCGTGTGTCGTCGCGATGAAGAGATGCTCGACGAAATCGCCGTTCTTGCCGGTCGAAGCGCCGAAGCGTCCTTTGCCGCCACGCCCCTGCCGTTGGTAAGTCGTGATCGGCGTGCGCTTGATGTAGCCGCTGTTCGTGACGGTAATCGCTACGTCTTCGTCGGCGATTAAATCTTCGATGGACAGCTCCACGCCTTCGTCAATTATCTCCGTCCGCCTGGCATCGCCGAAATCTTTCTTGACCTCCTGAAGCTCTTCGACGATGACGCGGCGCAGGCTGTTCTCGTTGGCAAGAATCTCTTCAAGCTCGGCCATCAGCTTGATGATGCCCTCGTACTCGTCAATGATCTTCTGGCGTTCGAGCGCGGCGAGCCTTCGCAGTTGCAGATCGAGAATCGCCTGCGCCTGCAACTCTGAAAACTCAAGACGCTTGATGGTCTTCTGCAACTTTTTCACATAATCGGGAAGCGCAACGTCAGTGGGAACGCCTTTCCAGGACTTCACGTCGCTCATCGTGTTTGTGTTGCCCGTCAGCCATTGCCGCGCTTCGTCAACCGAGCTTGAGTTGCGAATCAGCGTCACGATGTAATCCAGCGCGTCAATCGCCTTGGTCAGACCTTCGAGGATGTGAGCGCGAGCGCGCGCCTTGCGTAGCTCGTATTCGGTTCTACGCTTAACGACCTCCCGCCTGAAATCAATAAAGGCTTCGAGCATCTCCTTGATGTTCAGCACGCGCGGCTGGCCGTTGACGATTGCCAGATTGATGACGCCGAAAGAAGACTGCATGGGCGTCATTTTGTAGAGCTTGTTGAGAATAACCTGCGGCACGGCGTCACGCTTAAGCTCGACGACGATACGCATCCCGTCGCGGTCGGACTCGTCACGCAAATCAGAAATACCTTCGAGCTTCTTTTCGTTGACGAGTTCGGCGATGCGCTCGATCAAGCGCGCTTTGTTGACCTGAAAGGGAATCTCCGTGATGACGATGGCGTCGCGTTCGGTCGTGCCGCGCCCGATGCGGTCAATGGCGGCGCGCGCTCTCATCTGAATCACACCGCGACCCGTCGTGTAAGACCGCTTGAGTTCGTCGCCGCCATAGATGAAGCCGCCGGTCGGAAAGTCCGGCCCGGTGACGATCTTCGCCAACTCTTCGATGCTGGTGCTCGGTTTACGCAGCAGCGCGATGGTTGCATCCAGAACTTCCGTCAAATTATGCGGCGGAATCTTGGTCGCCATGCCGACGGCGATGCCGTCCGAGCCGTTAATCAGCAGATTCGGGATGCGCGCCGGAAGGACTGTCGGCTCGCTCAAAGACTCGTCATAGTTAGGCCGAAAATCAACCGTCTCTTTTTCGATGTCCGTCAGAATCTGTGTGGTCAAGCGAGCCATGCGAACTTCCGTGTAACGCATTGCAGCCGCAGCGTCGCCATCCACTGAGCCGAAATTGCCCTGTCCGTCAATCAGCGGGTAACGCATTGAGAAGTCCTGAGCCATGCGGACAATCGTGTCATAGACAGCAGTGTCGCCATGCGGGTGATATTTGCCAATACAATTGTGGACGGCGACGCCGTGCGCGAGAAATTCGTGGTTTGCGTTGGCAATCTGCACATCATAGGTCTCAGCCAGCGCCCCACGATTAGAGACCGCTGCGACCGCGATGACACAGTAAGTTTCCATTACTGTTTTGAGGCGCGTGGCCAAAGGCGAGCCGATGCGCTCAAGTTTGCTCAGAAGTCCCCACGTCTCAATCTGACGATATGAAAGCGTCTTCGCGGACAGGTCGCTGGCATAACGAATCTTTGCGCCCGTCGCATACTTGATCCCGGCGCGGAACTTATCGCCATTCGCATCTTT
This sequence comes from Acidobacteriota bacterium, assembly GCA_013698055.1. Taxonomy (GTDB): domain Bacteria; phylum Acidobacteriota; class Blastocatellia; order Pyrinomonadales; family Pyrinomonadaceae; genus QHXM01. The sequence goes on along the minus strand of JACCVS010000260.1, from coordinate 5,188 downwards.
GTACCAACCGCCGCCGAGATGATGCGCGGAGAGTTCGGAGAAGACTGGCGCGCCGGGCACGCACTCAGTCGTCGTGTTGAGCACGCGGCGGCGTGTGCCCGCAATGACATTGGCATCCGTCTGCTTGCGCGCGATCTGGAGATGCGGAGCAATGAGGCGCGCGAACCCGGCGGCATTCGCGCCCGTCAACGTCAGCATGTGGCGTGGCAGGAATTTTGCGCCATAGGCGCGCGTCAAAAAATCTTCCCGTATGTGAGTGGCGTGAATGCCACCATCGGCGAGCATCGCCTGAATTTGCGCGATGAGCTTTTCCGAAGTTGAGACGAGTACCGCTTCACGTTGTTTACCGTGCGCGCGGAAGTGCCCGTCGCCGTCGGTAAAACCGGCGAGAAACGGCGCATACAGACGCCGGTCGGCGAGTATCCACGCGGGGACTTCTTTGTGCGCGGACGTGTTGGCGCACGCCTCAAAGGCAACAGGTAAACCGCTGAAACGTAACCCATGTTGTAACTGGTGATGTGGTTGCTGCGGCGCGCGCTCGTGCCACGCGGCGGTGACTCCCTGCGTGGCGCAAAACGCGCTGACAAACTCCAGCGGCTCGCGGTCAACCATTTGAATGCCGACGCGACGCGAACGCCCCCGATCCGTGAGATAGCCTTCGGCGACGAGCAAGCCGACGCTGTAGGCCGCCGCACGCTGCGTCGCGTTCGGATGTGCGACGCCACCGCCCAATGCGCGCGGGTTCGAGACCAGCACGCGCTTACCCGCAAGGCTGTCGGCGCGCTCCCACCCGATGGTCAGATCGTCGTTGAGCACACGGAACAGTTGCCCGTGCGTGACTGTCAGCGTGACGCCATTCGACAGTGTGACATCGAGCACCGGCGCGGGCGGGTTGTGGAATGCGGCGACAACTTCGCTCGTGTATCCATTCGGCAACTGTACGCATTCGCCCCGCTCGATCTCTTCAATTGGTTTGAGGCCGTGCTCGGTATGCACGAGCGTGCCCTTCACAAAACAGTCGCCGACGACGCGCGCGCTCTTTTTATAAGCTTTGTTGTATTGATTTCCTAGCTCATTCATCGCCCAGAGGACGCGGCGATGCACTGGTTTTAGCCCGTCGCGCACGTCCGGCAGGGCGCGACCGATGATGACGGACATGGCGTAGTCCAGATAAGAACGCCGCATCTCGTCTTCGATGTTGATATAATTTTTTTCAGTTGTTGTTTCCATTAAAGAGACCTTTCCGGTACAATCCGCGCTCTACTCTGCCGGTCTATCGGAAGTTAACACCCTAAGGCAAACTTGCGGCTCGCTTTGGCTATAATAAAGAGTTCCGAAGCGCTGGTTTATCTCAACGTTTCAAGGGTTCCGATACTTGGCTGACCAGGCCTGCGAGGCGCGGGTTTGAAGTACGAGATATTGTACTTGGAAAAGGGCATTTTAGCAAACGCCTAAACAGCAAAAAAGCCAATAAAAATCGAGGGTTTAGCGTGTTTTCAGAGGGGCATTAAGGGGTTTTCGCTGGACACTATATTTTGTGCTGTAATGGATAAGGTTAAGGGCTAAGAGGAGCGCCAAAACAGAGAATGAAATTCGACGGAAAATCGCGGCGCATTCGTGAGCGGCTGGAACTCAGTCTTCCCGTTCGCGTGTTTGGACGCGGAAGCGAGGGACAGGATTGGGTGGAGAAGTCGCGGCTGATTGATGTGACGCCGTTCGGAGCGCGCCTGACTATTACTCGTCCGACGGAGCGTGGGCGTCTCCTGCATCTGACGTTGCCGATGCCGCGCCAGTTGCGCTGCTTCGATCACGTCGAAGATCAGTATCGCGTCTGGGCGTTGGTGCGTAATATCAAAGTGCCGGAAGCGTTGGAAGGCAAGCCAGTCAAATACGAAATCGGCGTCGCTTTCATTGGCAAGCGCGCGCCTGAAAGTTTTGAGTTAGACCCGGCCACCAGGTATGAAGTCGCGAATTCGGTGACGGAAACCGGTTTATGGACCCTCTACAAACTGGAGCAGGCGACGAGGCACAATTTGAGCGATGAGCCGCGCCCCGAAACGCGCCACCATATTCCTATTGAAGTCATTATCGAGGCGCTTGATGAGAACGGGCAGGTTGCGTCCAGCGAGACGACCGTGACGGAAAACATCAGCCGGCGCGGCGCGGCGGTCTTCACGACGCTCGACGTCGTGCGCGGGCGATTCGTTCGCATGACGAGCGCGCAGTACCGGATATCAATCATCGCGGCAGTGCGCGCCCGCCGCATGGGAGACAACGGCATCCCGCGCCTGCACCTGGAATTCGTAGACAAGCAGTGGCCTCTGGAAGATATCGGATAGGATGAAGAAGACAAGAAGCCGGATAGTTATTCAGCGCGACGTGCTGCTCGTGGAGATCGAGCGGCGTTGTCAGGACGCTCAATGCACTGCGAGAACGCGCCTCGGATTGACGAAAGACGAGGCGCGCACCTACTGTGGTTTTGAATGCGAGCGTTGTGGGCAATTCTGGGATGATTTGTTGATCGAGCGCGATGTGCCTGAATGGTGGGAAGAGTTAACGATCACCGATTTATACGCTGTCCGGGAGAATCGTTCCGGCGCGCCAGAAAAAGCAAGCGAAGTAGTGAAAAGGATGAGCGAAAATTACCGGCGTAACCAGGCGACAGGCGATGAGGAAGAGAATTCGTTTTGAGCGAGAGCAGTCCAAGTGTAGCGCCTCAGCGGAGGCGGTCTGACGACGCGCAAGGCGAGCCATTCGTGTTGCCCCTATGGGCGATCAGCATCATCCGTACTATTTTGCGAGCACTCTCTCGCCTCTTCTTTCGCATCAGCTACAGAGGGCTGGAAAATATCCCGCAAACCGGCGGCGTCATCATCGCTTCCAATCATCAGACTTACATTGATCCGATCTGGATGTCGCTGCCGGTCAGTCGTCGGGTTCGCTATCTTGCCATGAGTGAGAGTTTCGGCTGGCCGATTATCGGGAAAATAATCCTGATGTTGGGGGCATGGCCGATACAAGTTGAGAAGAGTGACCCGACTGCAATCCGCCGCACCTTGCAATGGCTGAGAAGCGGTAGTGCAGTCGTTATCTTCCCTGAAGGCGGGCGAGCCTTGCCGGACGGCAAGCTGCTCAGGTTCAAGCCCGGCGCGGCGCGGATAGCTCTGGAAGCGAGCACGCCCATTCTACCGATCACGATTCGCGGCGGGCATCGCGTGTGGCCCAAAGGCAATCGCTTCCCACGTTTTGCTAAAGTCGAACTCGTCTATCACCCACTCCAATACGTCAAGATGCAGGAAGGCGAGGATGCGCGCGCCTGCGCCCGGCGTGAGACAGACCGCCTCGCTGAAACCATCGGTGCGGAACTCTGAAATAGTGATTAGTAGTCAGTGGTCGGTAAAAGATAAGCGACGATTGGCGTTGGGTTTTTTTTATACTGACCACTAATCACCGACTACTACTCTTCACGGCTGTTGCATCTGTCTTTGACGTTGACGCTGCCTTCGCAGGAGTTCGCGTGATCTGATAATCAGGGGTCGCCTTTGATCCTGGGCTGCGCGTCTTGCTTCTGCTGCCTCTCGCCTCGCTTCTTCAGCTTCGCGCATCGCTTCCTCAAATTCAGGGTCTCCGGGACGCATGATCTTGCGAGGAGGTCTCTGAGGCGCGGTTATCCCGTTCGGGTTGGGCGGCACAGGCGGATCGTTGTTGCCCTCGTTGGCTTCTGCGCGCTCAGGCTTAGGCACAGGGGCGGTTTGCGTGCTGGGCTTCGACTGCCTCGGAGGAGTGGTCTCGTGCGGCGCAGCTTCTTTATCCTTTTCGATGATGACAACCTTCATCGGTTCCCCGCCATTCGTGTTGCTCGTTTGCGGAACAATCGGCTCAACCTGAACATTCTGTTGTGCGGGTTCGGTGAGTGGTGCAGTTACCGGGGTGTCGTTGTTACTGCTGCGCGTGAAAGTGTAAACAGCGGCAGCCACGATTATCAACACGAGGGCGCTCGCTGCGACGGCGGGGGTGCGTTGGCGCGATTGGCTTTTCGTGGTTGTTGATTGAGACGCCGCGACCTTTGTCACTATGGATTCAGAATTATTTGTCGAAGCGGATGCGCCTGCTGAAGGTTTGGAATCGAGAGCGGTCACGGGTGAAGCCGCCTTCACTGTTTCAGCCTCATCCGCAGCCTCGCCAGTTGAAGTCAAAGGCGTTGCGGCGAACATCAACTGCGTCTCCTGCTCATAGACGTTAGTGGGCGGGACAAGTGGAGCGTTTGTGTTGCGGGCTACGCTGTGACCCTGGCGCACTGCTTCGCGCATTGCTTCGCGCATCGCGGAGGCTGTCTGTGGGCGCTGCGATGCATTTTGCGCCATCGCCCTGGAAAGAACTTCCGCAACTGCCGGTGTCACCTGCGCGTGAACTTCTTTAGCCGGAAGCAGCGGGTCGGGTTGACCGTTGAGCACGGCGGTAGCGCGCGTTAAAGCGTCCGGGGGCGGCACACCCGTCATCAGGTGATAGAGAGTCGCGGCGAGAGAATACAGGTCTGAGCGCGGGTCTGTGCCTGCGCCCTGAATCTGTTCGAGCGGCGCGTAGTTGCGCGAGTAGCCGAAGACGCTGCCCGTCGCCGTTACCTTTGTCTGCGTAGCTGCTGTCCCCTTCGCCAGGCCGAAATCCAGCAGGATGATTGCGTTGCGCGCCGTCAGTTTCAAATTCTGCGGCTTGATGTCGCGGTGAATGACGGACGGCTCCTGCGTGTGCAGGTAGTCGAGCGCATCGAGCAATTGATCCGCCCAGTTCAAAACTTCAGTGAGGGGAAATGCACCGCCACGATCCTTTAACTTCTCTGACAGGTCGTCGCCCGCGATGTACTCCATCACGAGAAACTGTCCTTCATCTTCCAGGAAATGATCGCTGACGCGCGGCAGCGCAGGGTGTCGCAGGTGATTCAAGAGTCGCGCCTCACGCTCAAACGCCTTACGCAAGCCCGGATCGTTGAAGAAAGTCTCTTTCAAAGCGACGGTGCTGCCGAAACGCTGGTCGGTCGCAATGTAAACCGCACCCATGCCGCCTTGCCCGATCTGTTCGAGAACAAGGTAACGATTCTGCAAGAGCGTGTTGGGGGCAATCATCTACAAATCTCCTTTGTGATATTCCTCATCTACGATACGTTCAAGTATATCCCCGCGAGCCTGTCACT
>JACCVS010000256.1 GCA_013698055.1 Acidobacteriota bacterium | reverse complement strand
CTCAAGCCTCTTTGGTGATTTCAAAATTCACCTTGCCCTGTTGAACTTCCTCAAGAGCAATCCGTGTGAATTTATGCTTGATTGGATCAATATCAATGCGTGGCCGCGCACCGCGTTGCAGTTGCTTGCTTCTTTTGGCAGCGACGATTATCAAGCGATATTTTGAGTCCATCTCCAATTGGTTGCTCTCCTCTTGGGCGCTGCTTAAACTCTCCGGCTCTTTTTTTACCATTTTTCTTCCCACCTTCATATCAATTCAGCATTAAGTGTTAAATCGCGAAAGTATTGATTCGCTTATCCTCAATTCAATTCCGTGAGATGGTTGTTCTCACTAAACTTCTTGCTTAAAACTCGCCAACACGCGCAACGCAACCTCTTCCTGTCGCTCACGCCGCGCGCGTTCAGCATATATTATTGACGCCAGCAGCTTCGCCGCTTTTTCGGCATCATCGTTTAATACGACGTACTGGAACTCTCGATAATGCTCAACCTCACTGCGAGAATTTCTCAGGCGCAAGGCGAGATCATCGGGACGCTCCGAGCCTCGTCCGACAAGGCGGTCACGGAGAATCTCAAAAGAAGGTGGCATGATGAAAACGCTGACCGCGTCCCGTGCGAGCCGACGCACGCTCGCTGCTCCCTGTACATCAATTTCTAAAATGATGTCGCGCCCGGCGAGCCTTTCATTCTCAATCTGCGCGTGCGATGTCCCGTAATAATTGCCATGCACGATTGCCCACTCCAGAAAACCGTTTGCCTCGATCATCGCCTTAAACTTCTCGACGGAAACGAAAAAGTAATCGTGCCCGTCAACTTCGCTCGCGCGTGCGGGGCGCGTCGTAAACGAGATGGAATAGCCAAGTTTCGGGACGGCTTTCAAGGCGCGACGAATCAATGTGCCTTTGCCACCGCCTGAAGGGGAACTGACGACGACAAGCATTCCACGACCAGCCGTGACTTCGCGTGGCGACAAGCTCACCGGTTGTTCTTTCACTTCACTCGACATTTTGTACTTGCTCGCGCAGTTTTTCGACAGCGCCTTTAATTAAGAGCGCAGCATCCTTAATCAAAAGATCGATTGATTTGGAAAGCACCGTATTGGCCTCGCGATTCAATTCCTGTAAAAGGAAATCAAGACGCTTGCCCGTTTCACCTTCACTATCAAGGGCTTCACTAAACTGTCCGAGGTGGCTTTTCAGGCGCGCAATCTCCTCGCTGATGTCGCTGCGGTCGGCCAGGTATGCGACTTCCTGAGCGAGCCTGCCGGGGTCAACCTCCACTCCCTGAGTGTCGCGCGAAAGCAATTCCGCGATCTTCTTTTGCAAGCGCGCACGGTAGTTTTCCGCAAGCCCGCCTGCGGCAGCTTCGATGATGGGAACTTGCTGTGAAATCTCGTCGAGACGCGAATGCATCTCGGCAGCGAGAGCCTCGCCCTCGCGCTGGCGCATCTGCTCCAATTCTTCCAACGCCTCGTCAATCGCCTGCTCGACTCCGGCCACCATCTTTTCGTCAATCCCGTCGCGCACCGGTTGCATCGCACCGGGCAGACGCGCCAGCACATTGATGTCAGGCTCGCCCGCGATTTCAAACTCCTGCTGCATGGCGCGAAGCGCGCTGATGTATCCTGCGATCAATGGGCGGTTCAACTCGTAAGCCACTTCGCCCGTCCGCTCCAAAGTGATGCTGGCATCAACCCGCCCGCGCGAAAGTCGCGTGCTGATGCGCCGCTTGACCTGAGCTTCATAAGCCGAAAGCTCTGTGCCCAGCCGCAGATGAATATCCAGAAACCTGTTGTTAACAGTCTTGAGGTCAACTCCGACGGAGAAGTTTTCTCCCGCAGCCGCCCCGCGCCCGAATCCGGTCATTGATTTCATAATGCAGTAGGCAGTAGGCGGAAGGCAGAAGGCGGAAAACAGCAACGAAATTCCAATTGCTGCCTAATGCCTACTGCTTACTGCCTACTAGCTTTTCGTCCTCCTCTTCATCTGCGAACTGTAACTCGTATAAATATTGGTAAAGACCCCCACGTGCGAGTAGCTCGGTATGAGTGCCGAGTTCGGCGATGCGCCCGCGCTCCATGACAGCTATCGTATCGGCACGGCGTACTGTCGAGAGACGGTGGGCGATAACGATGGTCGTGCGATTACGAATCAAGTTGGCGAGCGCGCGCTGAACCAATCGCTCTGATTCTGCATCAAGCGCGGAAGTCGCTTCATCTAAAATCAACACGGGCGCATCCGCCAGCACTGCGCGCGCGATGGCGAGGCGCTGACGCTGGCCGCCCGAAAGAAAAATGCCGCGCTCACCGACAATGGTGTCGTAGCCGTTGGGCAACTCAAGGATGAAGTCGTGTGCGAAGGCGACGCGGGCAGCTTCTTCAATTTCCGCATCGGTGGCATCGAGCCTCCCGTAAGAGATATTGTGGCGCACGGTGTCGTTAAAGAGAACTGTTTCCTGTGTGACGAGGGCAATCTGTCGGCGGAGGCTGGCCAAACGTGCGTCACGCAAGTCTATTCCGTCCCAAAGTACATTTCCTGTCACGGGATCGTGGAAACGCGGAAGCAATTTCGTCAAAGTTGATTTGCCTCCGCCTGATTCGCCGACAAGTGCCACCATTTTGCCAGCGGGTATTCGCAAACTCACTTCATGCAACACGGACTTCGTT
>JACCVS010000193.1 GCA_013698055.1 Acidobacteriota bacterium | reverse complement strand
AAAGCCAGCGCATCAGTCCGCGCCAGCAAGCCTTCAATGCTACCGTTCAGCGATGGCGGCCACTGCTCGTTCAGGGCATGGCCGAGATGAAGGGCGGAAAACTTTACCCGGACGCCAATCGCACGCTGCGTTTCACTTACGGCGAAGTCAAAGGTTACGTCCCGCGCGAAGCGATTCTCTACACGCCGTTCACAACGCTCTCCGGCGTCGTTGAAAAAGACACCGGGCGCGAACCATTCGATGTGCCGCAAAAGCTCACGCAGCTTTACCGCGCGCGAGACTTTGGCTCCTATGCCTCAAAAGGTGATGTGCCGGTTAATTTCCTCTCCACGACCGACATTATCGGCGGCAACTCGGGTAGCCCCATTCTGAACGGGCGCGGTGAGCAGATCGGGATTGTCTTCGATGGCAACTATGAAGGACTCGGCAACGACTTCTTCTACAACGAAGACAAGGGACGTACCATCTCCGTTGACATTCGCTATGTGCTCTTTGTGACAGACAAGTTCGGTGGCGCGGGCTACATCCTGAAGGAACTCGACATCAAGGGGATGCCCTCAACGCGCAACATGGCTGCGACCAATGGGGGATAATGAAAGCGGACGATAGACGATAGACGATGGATGATAAAAACAAGAGCGTTATTCTTGCTCATCGTTTATCGTCTATTTTCCAATAGTTAAAGTATTTTCCGCTTGACAGTCTTTGAGGCTATCGCTTAGTATGCGCCGTCGTTTCGAAGGCCAGGGCTTTTCCCAAAATCTCGCCCCCGCTCGTTCGATTTGCAAGCGTTACAGTATGAAGTATCGTTTTTCCCCGTTGGTCTGTATGTGTTGATGAATGCAGTTTTCGCAACTGCTTCGTCCGCTGTACAGGCTTTTTTTGTTGGTTGTGTTTCCGTTTTCGCGCCCCAAAAGAAAAGCGCGTCCGGCTCACAAGCATTAACTTCAAGTCGGCGCTGGGAAAGCCCTCAAACAAGAGCTTTTCTCGCCTTTGCTTTATTGAATCGTTAGGAGGATTCGTTCGCTATGTCAAGAATATCCGGTAAGGTCAAGTGGTTTAACAACTCGAAGGGTTATGGCTTCATCGAGCAGCCAGGCTCTTCAGACATCTTCGTTCACTACAGCGCCATTCAGGGCGACGGCTTCAAGACCCTCGAAGAAGGTCAGGATGTCGAGTTCGAGGTCACGCAGGGTCCCAAAGGCCCGCAGGCCGAGAACGTGACCAAGATGGCATAATGCTCCCCAGGCTTTCCAAGTAAAGCCACTGACCGCTTCCGGTCACGAGTCCGCGAAGCGCAAGAAAAAGAAGGCGACGGCTATTAAGCTGTCGCCTTCTTTATTTAGAAGACAGAAGGCAGGAGAGAGAACACAGAAATCAGAAAACCGAAATGATGAGGCGGAAGCCGCTTTTGCTCTTATTCTGACTTCTGGATTCTGACTCCTGACTCCTGCTCTCGGTTACTCCCCTTTTGCTTTGAAGCTCACGCGCCCGCCTTCAACATCAATCGAGAAACGCACGCGGTCACAGCCCGAACTCTCTTTCAAGTTATCGGCTTTCGTGGCGATCAGATGATGAAAGCGCGGGAATGAAATATCCTCCGTCGGCTCCCCGCACTTCATTTTCGCTTCGATTAAAGCGTCGTAAAGCTGCCTGACGGTCGGCACGTCCTTGTGCGCGTCGTCGCAAACGAAGGTCGCCGCAGCTTCGCCGTGGCTCACTTCATCACGCGCAGCGGCCCGCGCCGCCGCTGCCACGTCGCGTCCCTCTTCCCGTCCCTGCATGGTTCTCCGCCACAGCTCGCGGAAACTTGTGAAGCGCGCCATCAGCGAATTGTAGAGATAGCGCTGGGCGAAGGTGAGCTTGCGATCATCGCCGAGCCGCTTGAGCATCATCTCGACGCGGCTCTTGGTGTCGTAGGGCGGGCGCTTGGCCGCGCCGTTGAAATAGATATCGAATTCTATTTTAAGCCGCCGGATGTCTTCATCAATGCGTTGGAGCTGCTCGTCAATTGTCGGCTGGTTATCAGTTGGGGTATTGCCACGCCTTCCCTGACGCTGCTGATCCTGGCGCGCGAACTTGTTATCTCGAATCGGCACTTGCGCTCTTTCTCCTTACTGCCGCGCCGAAGGCTCGCTTCATCGGCCACGCGCGGCTCACACATTTGAGTCTAGGCGTTTTGAAAGCGAAGTGTCAATAAAGATGTTTTCGTGTGCTGTAGCAACGGGTGCCCGCCAATCCAATTCATTGATTCGATAACCGGGGCGAAAATGTGTTACGTTTGCTGCCGCGACTCTTCAGGACAGAAACCTATATGCCAGAGATGGAAGCATCAAAATCAAAACTACTTCGCGCCTTGCCTTCCGTTGACGCCTTGCTGCGAACGGAGACAGCGCGGGCACTTAAAGTCTCCGTCGGCGCGCAGCATTTGACCCAGTTAGCACGTGCGATTACGGATGAGATGCGCGCTGGATTTCAGGCACCATCAACCGAAATTGCGGGCAATGATAGCAATCACTCGCGCGAGAGTTTGCTCAATGAAGCAGCGCGCAGGCTTGAGCTTGCCTGTCGGCGCGAAGCGGCAAGCGGCCTGC
>JACCVS010000189.1 GCA_013698055.1 Acidobacteriota bacterium | reverse complement strand
TGAGCTTGCCCGACGCGCGTCCGGGTTCACTCGGTGGGCTGCCGCCCGGCGTGACTGTTCGCAATCTCGGCAAATCGCTTGAACTCGTCGTGGCTGTAAAATCCGGCGCAAGCGTCACTGTTGATCCGCGCTCCAACAGCCTTAACCTAATCGTTAAGGGTAATCTGGACACCGCTCGCGGCGAAGCGCAGCTTGCCCCTCCGGCCAGAGCCAAGCGGTCTGAGGAACGCGCCGAAGAATCTGCTGGCTACGAGTTTCCCGTTCGCCAACCGCGCGAGCGACGCATTCCGGCAGAAAGCGCTCCTGTTAATTCGCTCCCACCAGTTGGGCAGGACTTTGGAAAACAACCGTCGTTTCCGACGAGCGCATCCGCGAGTGGGGCTGCAAACGCTTTGGCACCGGGTACTACTGCTGCTCCCGCCGCATTGCCTGCCGCCAGCCCTGTCGAGCTTATCCCCGCGACGGACGCTGGCATTACGCCCGCCGGTTCTGCTCCGGCAGCGCAGCCAGTCGTCGCTCCAGCAGAGATCAATGTTTCAAGCGAACAGGCAGGCTCCGGAATCTTCTCGTATATCTTTTCGGGAACAGGCGTGCTGATTATGTTGCTTCTCGGCGCAATCGCGCTCCTGCTCGTGCGGAAGCGCCGGTCGGCGGCAGATTCAGTTGAGGACAAGGAAGAGAAGAAGGGCAAAGCGGAAGAAGAGATGCTTGAGGTTATCTCTTCAGACACGCAGATTGTCGTTTCTGAGCGCCCTAAGAAAGAGCGTCGCAGAAGCTCACGGCGACAAAGCGATGAGGCTCTGGTTAAAGCCAATTCTGCGGCGAAGCCGGAAGTCGAGCAGCATTCTGAAGAAGCGATGGAGAAACGCCCGGTTGCGCCGGTTCAGCCTGCGCTCTTTGGCGCGTATCGCGTGGATCAGGAAGTCGGCAAGCTCGTCCTCGGGCAGGCGCACCGGCTCGACGTGCTTTCATCGCGTTCGCCGGATGATCGTCGCGCTTTGGAGACTTCTTTGCTGAAAGCGATGAACTCCGCAGAGAGCGGTGAAGATGGTCGTCGTCGTGCGAGCGTGGCGCTCGAAGAGTATGGCTTCGTCGCGCGCCAGTGCGCCTCTTTGCTCCTTGCCAATAATGCTTATGATAGAGCTTCATCCGCTCGCGCACTTGGCGAAATCGGCGCGCAGTCGTCTCTGCCCTTCCTCCTCGAAGCTCTCTACGATACGGAAATGATTGTCCGATCCGAAGCCGTAGCCAGTCTCGGCACTCTCAAGATGCCTTCCGCCATCGGAGCATTGCTCGACATGGCGCGTCGTCACCCGGAAATGCCAGCCGCGCTTGTCAGCCGCGCACTCACGGCTTGCTCGGTCGAGTGTTTCGACATTTTCGATGCTTCCATGCCGGATCGCCCGCTGCTCGATACGGGTGATAGTGATTCCTTCCTGGGCGAGATTACGCATCTCGATTCGGCGGCGGAAGTCGAGGCATTGCCCGAATGGTTTGAAGACGATGAATTGTCCGAAGCACTCGCAAGACTTCAGGACGCGGATGTGGAAGCACGCGCAGCCGCCGCGAGGCGTCTCGCACAGTTCCAGGTACAGCGTGCTGTCGAGGCGTTGATCGTGCTGGCCGCTGACGACCCGGAACCGGTGGTTCGCTCGGCAGCCGTCGCCAGTCTCGGGGAAATCGAGCATGAATCTGTTTTTGGATCGGTGTTGATGGCCTTCGCAGATGAAGCTCGCGAGGTTCGTGCGGCTGCGGCTCGCTCGCTTTCGCGCATGAACTTCGACCGCTCGGAGGGCTACGTCCGCTTGATCGAAACTGCGGACGCGGAAACGTTGCGTAAGGTGGCGAGCGCCTGTATCAAGGCGGGCATGGTGGGACAGGCCATAGATCGAATGATTAGCGAAGACCGACGCCTGGCTTATGAAGCGTTCTCGCTGATTTCACTTGTGGCCAAGGCTAATGAGATTGAGCCGCTGTTAGACGCCATCAACAACCACGGAGAGGTCAGCGTGCGCCTCGCGCTGGTACGCCTTCTCGGTACGACAGGTCAGCCGGAAATTGCGACCCAGCTTCGTCATCTGGCGGTGCGTGAGGGGATGCCGGAGAAGGTACGCGCGGCCTTGATGGAAGTCGTTTACAAGATAGATCAGACGGCAGAAGTCACGAGCTAAGAATCAGAGGTTGAAGGGTAGAGATCAGTTTTTTAGCTTTTAACTGGCATCAGGTCTCTCATTTCTGCTCTTAATTCTCTGGACTAAGACGCTTCGGCGTAGCATAATGCGTTACGTTAACAGCCGCTTTTTGATTGGAAAATCTTCGATGTACACGATGCCCCCTTTAGTTCCTCTAAGTAAAAAAAGATGGCTCGCTCCTGCGACGGCCTTCGCGCTGCTATTGCTCGTTTTCTTCGCGAGCATTGACACCAGCGCGCAGAGAAGGAGGCGACCGACGACTGGCTCGACACAGCAACAGGGTGCCGGAGCCAACGCCAACACGCAGACGGCGCAAGCCAAGCCGCAGAAGAAGAACATCACGCCCATCAGGAGTGGCGATACCTCTGACGGCTCGCGCATCACGATCACATCGGACGCGCCGCTCAACGATTATTCTGCCTACCGAAGCGGCGACCGTTATTACGTCGTCATTCCCGAAGCGAACGCTCCACGAGCGCAGAGCGGTTTGCGCGGGCGCGGCTTTGAAGATGTGCAGGTACAGAAGCGCGGCAACGACGCCGTCCTTTCCTTCAAGCTGCAACCGGGAACGAACGCACGCGTCAGCCAGAGATTCAACCGATTGGATGTCGAGTTGACGGCTCCGGGGGGAAAGACAGCCAGTGTTCCGACTGCGACTCCAAAGCCCGCGACACCTCCGACTGTCACGCCGACACCGCAAATAGCTACGCGCCCGACGCCGCAGACTGCAACAGGTAGACAAAATCCATCCACCACCGGAAACGCAGGCGAGACGATAACTCCACCGAGTGCTCCGGGTGCGAATAATCCCGTCCTTAATCAATTTCCGACCGGAGGTAATCCGCCAGTCGTTTCCGCTCCGACTCCTGATACATCCGCATCGCCGGGTATTAATCCTGACGCCAGCCCTGTCGCGTCTCCGCCCGCAGAGCAGATTGCGCAGGCGCAAGAGCCACTGGCATCGCAGCCTGCTACGACCTCTGACACGGCGAGTGCGTCCGGCACAACGCTCGGCGCGGCTCTCCGGCAGAACTGGCTGGTAATCCTGATTGCTGCGCTGGTGCTATTGAGCCTTGTGATGATCGTCGCTGCTCGTTCCCGTGCCCAGCAAAGCGCCGCCGCGACTCCCGCGCGCAGAACCAGTCTCAAAGAGAAGCGGGAGGCACGAAAAGCCTCTGCCGCGCTGGCCGAAGCCGATACTTCATCCGAAGTAGCCACCCCGGTTTATAAAACGGCAACTTTACCAAAGGCCAGGCCAACGAAAACCGTCGCGGCAATCGCAGCCGTGGCTGCGGCTGAAGCTGTTGCTGATGATGCTGTTGTTGATAAAGCGAAGGCTGCTTCCGCTGTGGAAGATGCGGCGACGAAAGAAGTCGAAGTCGCCCCGGCAGTTGATGTCGAGCGGGTGGAGACTGAGGTCGGGAACGTACTTTCTGGCGAAAGCTACGACGCGAGCATTATCGGCACAAGTGATGCCGGAACGCGCCAGCTCGTCGCCACAGGATTGCTCTCGGCGCTCGCCGCACGAAACGTCTCAAATCGCGAGCGCGCACGAGAAGCCTTCATCAAGCACGATTATCTGGATGAAGCGACGCGGATTCTACGGACAGCGGACGCGCCAGCCGAACGCGCCGCCGCCGCACGCTCGCTTGGTTATGTTCAGGACAAGTCAACGACCCCGCATCTCATCGCTGCGCTCGAAGACGATGTGCCGGAAGTGCGTCGCGCGGCAGTGGAATCGCTGGCAGAATTGCGCGACCCGACTGCGGTTCAACCGCTCAAATCTTTACTCAAGAACGAGCGTGATCGAAAAGTTTCCAGGAGCCTGATCAAGCGCGCAATCGAAGCCAGCCGCACCGCTGCCAAGAAAGAAGAAGGGCCACAAACAGTCACCGCTACTACGCCCGTGCTTGAGATCGAAACCGCGACGCTCGAAGCGCCGCCCGTCATTGGTCAAGCGGACGTAGCCTCCATCGCAGAAACTGAAACGCAAACGCTTGAAGCCGAAGCTCCGGCAGTAGAAGCTGAACAGTCGCCAGTTGCTCTCGCAGACATTTCTACAGCGCAGGCTGCGTCCGAACTCGTCGTTGTGGCCGCCCCGCTGCTCATCATCGAAGAAGTTGATGCGGAGGCGAAAGAAGCAGCGCGCAGAGAAGCGGAAGCAGAGACTGCAAGACAGCAAGCTGAAGAAGAACGCCTCCGCGTTGAAGCTGAAGCACAGCGCCGAGCTGAAGAAGAGCGTCAGGCTGAAGAAGAGGCACGGTTAGCTGCTGAAGCTAAGGTTGAGGAAGAACGCAGGCAGGAAGAAGCAGCTGCGCGCTTGAGAGCGGAAGAAGAAGCGCGGGCACAAGCTGCTGAAGAAGAAGCGCGGGCACAAGCTGCTGAAGAAGAACAATTGCGTGTTGAAGAAGAAACTCGCCAACGGGCTGAGGCCGAAGCGCAACGAGCAGCCGAAGAAGAAGCGCGCCTAAAGGTGGAGGAAGAAGCACGGCAAGCTGCCGCAGCAGAAGCTCAACGTAGTGCCGAGG
>JACCVS010000148.1 GCA_013698055.1 Acidobacteriota bacterium | reverse complement strand
GAGCCGACAATCTCTCCGCACTTCATTGAATCAATCAAGTATTCGCGCAAAGTCGGTTATAACTCGGTTCAGTGCGCGACCAACGGCATCGAGTTCGCCAAGAGTAAAGAGTTTGCGAAACAGGCTGCCGAAGCGGGCTTGCGTTACGCCTACCTGCAATTTGACGGCGTCGGCAACGATGCCAACAGCCATCGTCAGGTCGGCAATCTCTTTGACGTGAAGCTGCGTGCGATTAATAACCTGCATGAAGCCGGAGTCGAGATTGTGCTCGTGACGACGCTCGTCAACGGCATCAATAACGATCAGGTCGGCTCAATCATTCGCTTCGCGCTTGACAATCCGAAGAAGATCGCGTTCCTCTCGTTCCAGCCTGTCTCGTTCACGGGTCGCGACGAGGAAATTACAGAGCAGCGCCGCTTGCAGCAGCGCTACACGCTTTCACACCTGGCGCACGACGTGAAAGATCAGGTTGGCATCACCGAGCCGACGCGCGATTGGTTCCCGCTCTCATTGATGGGCGCGTTCGCGGACTTCGCAGACCTCGTGCATGGCCCCGATGCTGAATGGGGGCAGGTCTCCTGCGGCTGCCACCCGAACTGCGGCGTGGGCACGGCGGTGATGATTGATAAAGAGACCAAAGAGATGAACCCTGTGCCGGAGTTTCTGAACATTCCGGGGCTGGTCAAAGACATGCAGAAGATCACAGACGCGGCGCGCGGCAAGTGGACTTCTAACATCATGATGGGGCTGACGCTCCTCAAGCACTACAACCCTTACAAGTCGCCGTCGAATTTCACGTTGTATGAACTCTTCAAGAAGTTTGATAAATCGTTCGGCCTGACCGGCAAGAACTACGGTAAAGTCGAAGGTGATCGCACGAAGGATGATATTGAAATGCGGCGCTCCGACCGCTGGAACTTCCTCTTCATCGCGGGCATGTGGTTTCAGGATTTGTTCAACTATGACTTCCGCCGCACCGAAATGTGCATCATTCCTTACGGCACGCAGGAAGGCGAAATCTCCTTCTGCGCTTACAACACCGGCATTGGCTGGCGCAACATCATCGAGAACATGCACCAGAACGCGACCGTCGCGAAGTGGTATCAGGAGCATGGCCGTCACGAGATTTTTGCGCGAGGCAAGGAAGTTAAGCTCGATGACCTGAATCATGGCCTGAGGCTGAACGAGATCGATTTGCAACGCCCGAACAAACCGGACATGGAAGGCCCGAAGACGGCTCATGAAGAGGCTGCGATGATGCGTAAGCTCTATAACGAGATGGTCTTGAAACAGAATAACGTCAAGGTTGACGCGCCCGTTCAGATCAAGGGTCTGAGCAGCAAGAAAGAGAAGCAGGCGCAGCCGGTTTCGTAAAATTCTGGTAAGCGCGCTTTGGTTTGAAGACGCATGAACCCTGTGAGTGTTCCGTCAGGAATATTTGCGGGGTTCATGTGCGCTTGACCGAAGCCGACTAAGGCATGGTAAATTGTAGCCCAAGGTTTTACCTCAAACCGGTAGCTAATAACCGAAAACTGAAATAGTTTTGATGGAGAGATAATGGCGATAGTTAATGTGAATCAAGGTGAATCAATCGAGAGCGCTCTGCGCCGCTTCAAGCGCAGGGTGATGACCGAAGAGATTATCAAGGATGCGAAAAAGCACGCTTTCTTTATGCCGCCCGGCCAGAAGGCGAAACTCAAATCGGCTCTCGCCCGCAAGCGCAACAAGAAGAAGGGTCGCGGGCGTCCCCCCATGCGAGATACCAGATAGCTCGCGCGCTTTCGTTTTGCGCAACAGGTAAACCGTCCAAGTGCAGAGTGGTAGAGAGTATTCGTTGATGCTGCCTAAACAAAGGCGCGGCACATGCTCTATCCCTTCAAGTTCGGACGGTTTATTTTTCTCCAATGACAAGAATCCTGCTGACCAACGACGATGGGATACACTCGGACGGCCTCATCAAATTAGAAGAGGCGTTGCGCGAAGTGGGCGACGTGTACACAATCGCACCCGCAAGCGAAATGAGCGGGGCATCTCACAGCCTGACGCTGTCGCGCCCCCTTCGTATCCGCCAGATTGACGAGCGGCACTGGACGATAGACGGCACACCGACCGATTGCGTGACGCTTGCTCTGCACAAAATCATTCCCGAAGAGGAACGACCCGACATCTGCGTTTCGGGAATCAATCATGGCGGGAATCTGGGCGACGATGCGACCTATTCGGGAACCGTCGCGGGTGCGCTTGAAGCGACTATTCTGGGTGTGCCGGGAATCGCTTTCAGCCTGGTTGCTCGCGAGAAATACGATTTCACGGAAGCCGCGCGCTTCGCCATCACAGCCGTGCGTAAAGTCTTGAACGAAGGTTTGCCCGAAGGAACGCTGCTCAACATCAACATTCCACGCCATGAGATTAAAGGCGTGCGCGTCACCCGTCAGGGACTTAAGAATGCGCGCCCCGTTATCAGAGAGCACATTGACCCGCGCGGCAAACCTTACTACTGGATTGGCGAGGAATACTTCGCCTCGAACTCCGCCGAAGGCACTGATTATCAAGCCATCGAGCAGGGTTGTATCTCCGTTACTCCGCTCAAGAGCGATATGACGGATCATCGCGCTTTGACGGCAATCGAAACCTGGAATTACATCACCACGAGCGAAGTGCTACAGAATAGCTAACGCACTCTTTCAATCCGGCACAGAGAAAATAGTTGAGTTCCGCACCTCTGCAACCTGCAACGTCTGCAAACGAATATCGCATCCCGCGCGAGCGCATGATTGATCGGCTGCGCGCACATTACGGGATACGCGATGTGCGCGTCCTCGACGCCATGCGTGGTGTGCCGCGCCACCTCTTCGTGCCCGACGCCTTGCAGGGTCGCGCCTACGGCGATCACGCGCTCCCCATCGCCGCCAACCAAACTATCTCGCAGCCCTTCATCGTTGCTCGCATGTCAGAATTGCTTGAGCTTGGTGACAGGAGTCGCGTGCTGGAGATCGGCGCAGGCTCAGGTTATCAAACCGCCGTGCTCTCGCGTCTCGCCGCGCAGGTCTATTCTATCGAACGCATCGGGGAACTGGCTCGCGTCGCGCAGGCGCGCATCCGTCAGTTGGGAATTTACAATGCGACCGTTAAATGTTTTGACGGCACGCTCGGTTGGAGCGCGCACGCGCCTTACGACGGTATCCTCGTGGCGGCGGGCGGCCCCGACGTGCCAGAGCCGCTGCTCGCTCAGTTGAAGATGGATGGAAAGCTCGTGATTCCTATTGGCGAAACACGTGAATCGCAGAGATTGATCCGGTTCGTGCGAACGGAAAAAGGCTATGCCGAAGAAGATCACGGCGCGTGCGCCTTCGTCC
>JACCVS010000118.1 GCA_013698055.1 Acidobacteriota bacterium | reverse complement strand
GCATGGCAGAGGCTTTTCGCATGAATGAGAAGCTGAGCGACCGTGTGTGGAAGGGATGGAGCAAAACCCCGTTCGCCGTTCTGCTGGTGACGCCTGAATATGAATTTCTCGTGCGACATCCAAAGCCGTCGAAAGATTTCATTTACATTGGCTACGATCCATTGCTCAATAGCGAAGTCTATTTCCGCAAGCTAGTCTTCCAGAAACAACTTCTCGCCACCATGCCTGCCGTCGGCGGAGTTTCGACAATTGTCATCGGCCAGCCTGAGAACACGGACGCCAAAACGTCAACGCGCTGGGTCATCACGGTCTTTCACGAGCATTTTCACCAGATGCAGGATTCCCAGCCTAATTTTTACAAAGATGCTCTCGACCTCGGCCTCGCGCGCGGAGATGAGACGGGAATGTGGATGCTGAACTTTCCCTTCCCATATGAGAGACCAAACGTGAAAGAGCAGTTTACTGTCATGAGCCGGGCACTCGCCCACGCGCTTCGCTCTCGCAAGGGAAAAGATTTCCGAGAAAAACTCTCGGCATACCTTGCCGAGAGAAAGCGTTTCGGGGAATTGCTGTCACCTGACGATTTCAAATACTTCTCTTTTCAACTGTGGAAAGAAGGCGTCGCAAGATACACTGAGTATCGCATTGCCAGTGAAGCCGTCACGCGTTACACACCGAGCAAAGAGTTCGCGGCGCTCAAAGATTTCACGCCCTTTGCCGATGATGCCCGGCAGTTGCTCGACCGCATGACGAACGACCTCGAAAAGATGTCTCTCGATAAGCGGCAGCGAACGGCGCTTTATCCTTTCGGCGCGGCTGAAGCAATGCTGCTCGACCGCGCGAATCCGAAATGGCAGCAGCGGTATTTTACGGAGAAGTTTTTCCCTGATAAATTCTTCACCCGTTAACTCGCATTAATTCTCCCCGGCGCGTTACTTCAGACAAGGAGCTTAACATGACCTCTCGCGCTCGCATTTACACACTCTTACTTGGCCTCATTCTATTTTCTCAAATGGCTTTCTCGCAGACGCCTGCTGTCAAAGCTCCTCCGCAGAAAACGACCAAAGCGGAAAAAGGCGTGAAGCCCGCACGCGAGCGTGCCGACCCGCTTGCCGAACAGCGTCGAAATACAGCCATCTCTTTACTCACGACTTTAGCCGACGAAGCCAAGGGCTATCGCGACCAAGGCCTGCGTGCGCGCGTTCTCGCGCGAGCGGCGGATGCGCTTTGGTCTGGTGATGCGCAACGCGCCCGTTCCTACTTTCAAGGCGCGTGGGAAGCGGCTGTGACTGCCGATGAAGAGTCCGCGCGCCGCATAGAAGAGGATATTCGCAAGCAGCAGACGGCATCAGGCTCGGCAGTAATCAGCTCTCCTCCTAACGTGCGTAATGAAGTGCTGCGGCTCGCAGCACGGCGCGACCGCGCGCTCGGCGAAGAGTTCTTGAAAAAGATTGAGGAGGCCAGAGAGCGTGAGGCCGCGAACAAGTCGTCCAACCGTGATCCCTTGATGGCATCAGCCTCTCAATCGCAGCGTTTGAAGTTAGCCACGCAATTACTGCAAGATGGCGACACGGAACGCGCTCTGCAATATGCCGACCCGGCTCTCGTTTCCGTCAACGCGAGTTCGATAAATTTCCTTTCCGCCTTACGCGAAAAAGATACCGCTGCGGCAGACCAGCGTTACATTGCTATGATGGTGCGCGCCGAGGCTGATCCGGCGTCAGACGCGAACACCGTTGCAGGACTCTCATCCTACGCTTTCACTCCATTTCTCTACATAGTCTTTCATCCCAAAGGCGGCGCGTCACAAATGCAGCAGCGTGGCCTCACCCCTGCGCCCGAACTTCCGGCAGAGATACGAAAGGCTTTCTTTAACACAGCCGCGCAGATACTTTTGCGTCCGCTGCCGCCGCCTGAGCAGGACACTACGACCTCTGGACGTGCGGGCAAATTTCTTGTCATCAAGCGCCTGCTTCCACTTTTCGACCAGCACGCGCCGGAGCGCGCCCCCGAACTACGCGTGCAGATGGCGGCGCTCATGTCAGATGTTCCTGAAAGGGATAGAAGCAGCGAGAATCGCGCCGTTACCCGTGGAATCGTTCCCGAAGACACCAACCGAGACCCCATGCAGGGAATGGAGGACAGGCTCAGCCGTGCAGCCAATTCTGCCGAGCGAGACGCGATTTATACCGATATGGCCGCGTCCCTCGCAGGCTCAGGCGACCCACGCGCACGCGAGCTTGTTGAGAAGATCGAAGACTCGGAGTTGCGCCAGCAGACGCGCGCTTTCACGGATTTTGAATACCTGGATAACGCCCTGCAAAAAAAGGACTCGCAAGAGGCGATTCGCATTGCCCGCAGCGGCGAACTATCTCACGTCCATCGTGTCTGGGGGTTAACGCAGGCCGCGCGGATGTTCATCAAGTCTGACCGTGAACGCGCCGTCGAGTTGCTGGACGAGGCACTGGCCGCAGCCCGTCGCCTCGGTGGCAGCGAGCCTGAACGCCCGCGCGCCCTCACTGCTATCAGCTCGGTCTTTATCGAAGTTGACCGCTCGCGTGTCTGGGAGTTGATTTCCGAAGTCGTCAAAGCCGGGAATTCCGCCGAAGGGTTTACGGGTGACGATGCGCGGGTGTCAAGTACGCTTCGCTTCAAAAACGGTGCGATGATGCGGAGTTCGAACTCAACGGATTTTGATCTGCTCGGAGTCTTTCGCACGTTGGCCAAAAACGATCTTTACCCGGCCATCGAGGCCGCGAAGAATTTTACGAATGAGGTGCCGCGCGCCAACGCAATCCTGGCTATCGCCCGCACGGTGCTTGACGAGAAGCAGAAATAATCTGCTCTCCGCTCAAGCATAATTTAATCGGAGACTAAAACGATGTCGTCCTACATCCGCACATTTGCTATCGCCTTCTGCCTGATTGCGATGCCTGCTCTTATCAATGCTCAGACACCTCCCGGCAATGCCGCTCCGCAGAAAGCGACGAAGGCAGCCAAGGGCGCGCAGCCTAAGCGAGAGCGTCCCGATCCATTAGCCAGCCAGCGACGGGCGACGGCCATCACGCTGGCTACCAGTTTGGCCGACGAGGCGCGCTCGTTTCACGACGAGCAGTTGCGCGCTCGCGTCCAGATGCGCGCGGCGGATGCTTTGTGGGATTCGGACGCAGATCAGGCTCGCGCGCTTTTCCGCAGAGCTTGGGATTCAGCGGACTCGGCAGACCGTGAATCGTTCAGAATCTTTGAGGAGAAACGTCGCGCAGAAAAGGAGAGCGGCGCATATGCCGGGTCGGGGCCGCCGAATTTAAGGGGAGAAGTTTTACGGCTTGCCGCGCGACGCGACCGCGCTATCGGTGAAGAGTTTCTCGCTAAACTCTCCGAAACGAATGACCGGGAAAACCAGAGTCTCACTGCAAACCAGACCAATGCTCCTGCTCAGCCGACCACCGATCCTGAAAACCCGCCGTTCGTGGTCGCGCAAAGGTTACTCCTCGCCAGACAATCTCTGGAAGAAGGCGACATCGAGCGCGCCCTGCAATTCGCGGACAAGGCGCTCGACATCGTCACCACACGCGGCATCAACTTTTTATCCACGCTGCGCGAGAAAGATCAGGCGGCTGCCGACAAGCGTTTTAGTGCGATGTTTCAACGCGCGGCAATTGATCCTTCGTCGGACGCAACCCACGTTTCGGTTCTTTCTTCTTACGCCTTCACTCCATTTATGACACTCGTCGTCAGGCGCGATGGTCGTAATCATACGAGCCAAGAGCGCGACCGCATCACAGCGCCAAACATTTCGCCGGAATTACGTGCGGCGTTTCTGCGGGCGAGCGCACAGATTCTCCTGCGCCCGGTTCCGACCGCCGATCAGGATCGCACGGTCGCGGGACGCGGCGGTCTTTACTTCACCATCGCGCGCCTGCTCCCGCTCTTCGATCAGTATGCCGGGGATTTTTCGCCTGAACTGCGCGCGCAGATGGGTGCGCTTACGCCCGACGCGCCGGAGAGATTCCGTACCGGCACAGATAAAATGCTGACGCGCGGACTCATCCCCGATGAGGCGCAGAGAGATGAAGGACAAGAGGCGATGGAGAACGCAGGCCGCGCCGCCACTCCCGCCGACCGCGATTTATCCTACGCCAGAGCGGCAATGGTCGCGGCCAGAAAAGGCGACATGGGCGCGCGCGATCTGGTAGATAGAATTCAGGACGGCGAGTTGCGTAAGTCCGCTCGTGCTTTCGTTGACTTCTCTCTCGTGAGTAGAACAATCGAGCGCAAAGATTTTCAGGAAGCGCTTAAGCTCGCGCGCACGGGCGAGCTGACGAGCATTCATCGAGTCTGGGCGTTGACGGAGATTGCGCGGCTGGTGAAGAAGACGGACATCAAGAGCGCGGGTGAAATCTTAGACGAAGCAGCAACAGAAGCGCGGCGCATCGGCGGCACAGACCCTGAGAGGACTCGCGCGCTTTTTGGCGTTGCGACGAGGATGTATGAAGTTGACCGCACGCGCGCCTGGGAGATTGTGGCCGAAGCTGTTAAAGCGGCCAACGCGGCCACAGGATTCACAGGCGAGGACGCTGAAATCGTCTCTCGCTTTCAGACCCCGCGCGGCACTTCGACAACAAACTTCACCGTGGAAAGCTTTAATCTCAACGGCATCTTCGGTCTTCTTGCCAGAGACGACCTCTTCCGCGCCGTTGAGCTGGCGAAGAGTTTTACGGGAGAAACTCCACGCGCCACCGCGACTCTCGCCATCGTTCGAGCCATTCTCGATCAAAAGACCAGAGAGACAAGAATCGAGAACCGGGATGTGACAAACTAGGGCTTTGTATCTTAAATTCTTAGAGCGCGCTGTCTCGCATGTGACGTGATTATGCGTCATGATAATTCTACGAGCTAAGATTACAATGCGCGGGTACCATGATTCCCATAGTCAAGCATCTCAGCATAATGGATGATGCAGGATAAATTTCTATGCCTTCTGAAACTCAACGCACCATACTTGTGGTCGAAGATGATGCCTCCACACGTGATTTCTTTTGCTCTTTGTTTCGCCTCCAGGATTACAACGTAGTCGAGGCGCAGAATGGCAAAGAAGGTATCTTGGCGGCGTCGCGCGCGCACCCGGATTTGATCGTAATGGATTTGGCGATGCCTGAAATGGACGGCATTGAAACTGTGCGGCGCATCCAGCAAGTGCCCAAACTAGCCGATATACCGGTTTTCGCTGTCAGTGCTTATGGTGTTGCCGCTGTCAAAGAAGATGCAATCGCTGCCGGATGCAAAGAGGTGTTTGATAAACCGGTTGATATAGACCTTTTTTTGAAAAAAATTGAAGAAGCCTTGCGCGCAAACCCTTCACACGAGGAATTGTCGGCAGAACAAAGAAACTACTTATTCATAAGAAAAGTAGAGCGCGTGCAGACCGCAATTCCTATTGATTGGGGACTAACTGAAGCGTGTCATCGTCACGGCACGATCACCAGCTTAAGCGTCAAGGGATGCCTCATTCAAACCGACATGATTGAGCCGCTTTTCGATAAGCCCATCTTTATTCAGTTTGAGCTACCGGACGAAAACCGGATGCTCCTGCGAAGTTCAGTGCTCTACTATCTGAGGGGAGCGGGTTTTGCGGT
>JACCVS010000081.1 GCA_013698055.1 Acidobacteriota bacterium | reverse complement strand
TGCAATCCATGCCTGAACAGTTTGGCGGCTGCCTAACGGCACGCCTGGGGAAAGCTCTCTGTGCGCGGCGTGCTCGCACATCATATCGAATGCACGCTCGCAGATACCCACCCAGCGCATACAGTGGCGTATGCGTCCCGGCCCCAACCGCTCCTGTGCGATGAGGAAGCCTTCGCCCTCGCGTCCCAGCAAATTACGCTGAGGCACGCGACAGTCTTCATACACGACCTCCGCGTGGCTCGCGTAATCGCTTCCCTCGTCGCCCATCACGCTGATGTTGCGCACTATGCGAAACCCTTTTGTGTCGGTCGGAACAATAATCTGGCTGGCCTTCTTGTGGGGCTTCGGCTCATCCGGGTTGGTCACGGCCATGACGATGGCAAACGCCGCACCGTCAGCCGACGAGGTGAACCACTTGTGCCCGTTGATGACGTAATCCTCGCCATCCCTGACGGCGGTGGTGCTCATCCACGTCGGGTTTGAGCCGGGATGCTCCGGCTCGGTCATCGAAAAGCAACTCCGTACCTCACCACGCACGAGCGGCAACAGGTACAACTCCTTCTGCTCAGGCGTCGCGTGCTCGATCAAGACTTCAAGATTGCCCGCATCGGGAGCCTGACAGTTGAAGAGATAGTGGCCGAGGGGCGTGCTTCCCAGTTCCTCGCTCACGCGGGCGAACTCTGTCAGCTTAAGTCCCAGCCCGCCATACTCCTTTGGCAGTTGAGGTGTCCACAGCTTTAGTGCTTTGACGCGCTCTCGCTTCTCGCTGAGCGCGGGCAACAACTCGCGGAAGGGGCGACTCAGAAACTCCCTCTCAAGCGGGAAGACCTCTTCACGAAGAAATCCGCGTATCTTCGCAAGCAGTGATGGGAAGTTATTCTCAGGAACAGATTCCATAAGTGTAGCCGGGATAAGGTTTTTCGACTCGACATAGAGAGCGACCAGAATATTATCATGCCGGAAGATCTTTATTGAACACCGGTTGGCAGAGACCGATGCCATTAACGCTTCAACAGAGAGAGCTATAAACCGGGCAGTCGTAACTGGCAGTTGAAGAGGTGCTGGGCTATGTGTAAGTATGTTCGCTGTTTCGGCGTGAGCATCTCCGGTCAGTAACGCGGGCGGTACTGTCGTTAGCTATCAATATGTCGCAAATCACCAGAGTCCTGACCTCACTCGCGCTCGGCCTCGCACTTCTTAGTTCGGCGGGCGCTCTGCCGCCCCAAAACAGAAATAGAAAGAGAGTCGCCGTTCAACGAAGAGCGCAGGCCAGGAAAGACCCTGCGGCGCAGCGGCGCGCGAAGACGTTTCAACTCGTCTGGCAGACCGTCAAGAACGAGCATTTTGATCCAACGCTCGGCGGCGTCAACTGGGACGCAGTGCGAGTGCGCTACGCCCCGCGCGTGGCGAGAGTGAAAAGCGATCAAGAGCTGCATCGCCTGCTTCAACTAATGCTCGACGAATTACCCCAGTCGCATTTCTCAATCGTTCCGCCGGAGAGTATTCCCCGGATCAAAGCGGGAAAGAAGCGGGCGAACAAAGCCGGGACTAAAGATGGCGAGGCGTCCGAGTTGTTTGATGACGAAGAAGAGAACGAGAGCGACAACGACGTGGCGACGCAGATGATGAACGGCATCGGCATTGACGTGCGCGCTCTCGACGGGCAGATGGTGATTACGCGCGTTGCCGTTGACAGTTCGGCTGCGAGAGCGGGCTTGCGTCCCGGATTCATTATCAAAAGCGTCGACGACGTGTCGTTTGAGAATATCTCCCTTTACGAGACTACGAAGGCGATTCTCCCGCCGATTATTCAGATGCGGCTGCGGCAGGAAGTTTTAGTTGACTATCTCGGCGGCGAGCCGGGAACTGAGGTTCACTTGCTCTATGTGGACGAACAGAATCAGGAACATAAGGCCGTTATCAAGCGCGAACGGCTGAGCGGTTCTTTATCTTCCTCTCTGGGTAACTTGCCGCCGTTTTACACAGAGTTTGAAACAAAACGTTTGCCGGGCGAGATCGGTTATCTAAGATTCAGCGTGTTCACGCCTGATGTGGCGGAGAAAATATGCCGTGCGCTTAAATCTATGCGCGACGCGCCGGGCATCATCATAGATTTGCGGGGCAATCCCGGTGGGGTGATGGCGATGGCGTCTGGAGTAGTCGGGCTGCTGGTCAACAGAGCTGGCATAATCGGCGTGCTCCGAATGCGGAAAGGTGCGTTGCCGCTGGTGTTATATCCGCAAAGGTCATCTTACAAGGGGCCTGTGGTTGTTATTATAGACAGGCTCTCGGCTTCGACCTCCGAAGTGTTTGCGGCAGCCTTGCAGGAAACGGGACGGGCTGCGATTGTCGGAGAACAGAGCGCGGGGATGGTGCTGGGCGCAGATATCATCAAGTTGCCAACCGGCGCTCTGTTTGAATATGCGCGAACGGGATTCATCACCGCTCAGGGAACTACTCTCGAAGGCAAAGGTGTCAGACCCGATGTAGAGAAAAAGCTCGACCGCGCTTCGCTGCTTAAAGGACAGGATGACCAGCTTCAAGAGGCTATCAGGCAAATTGGAATCAGGAAAGAGAGCGCAAAGAACAGCGCGTCACCAACGCCTTTGCCTCCTCCGCCTGCTCCCATCGTCGTCGCAGCTCCCAACATAGGCACACCCACGACGGCGCAGGGGAATCCTCCACCCACACCATTAAAGGTTGCGGAGCCTCCGCAGGGCAAGCCAGCCTTCGTCTCAACGCCAGAGGCCGTGGCCATTGTGGAAAGGCACATTCAGGCCGTCGGCGGCAGGGAAGCTCTCGAACAATTAAAAAGCCGGGTCTCAACTGGCGAATGCACTCTGCCGCTTCAAAGTATCAAGGGGAAGGTTACGATCTATGAAGAAGCTCCTGACAAAAGGAGCATGGAAGTCAATGTTCCCAGCATGGGAGTGATGAAATTCGTCTATGACGGCAAGCGCGGCTGGATGCAGCATCCTTTGATGGGTTTCGTCGAGTTCGAGGAGCCGATGCTTTCCGCTCTTCGGCGTGAATACAACTTTTACAGGATGACCGGATATAAAGAACTGTTCGCCCGGATGGATGACAAAGGTGTAATGGACACGGAGCAAGGTCGTGTGAACGTTGTCGAGTTCACCTCTGCTGACGGTTACGTGGAAGAAATGCACTTTGACGTGAAAAGCGGTCTTCTGGTTTACGGCGGCGGGACGCAGCTTGGCGATTACAGGCAGGTCGGAGAGGTAAAGGTTCCGTTCCTGATGAGCATATCTGTTGCAGGGCTTAATATCGTGATGCAACTTGAGCAAGTCAGCCATAATGTCCCAATCAGCGCGGACGCCTTCGCCGAGTCTCAAAGCTGCTTCGCCACAAGATAGTGCTGGACGGATGGCGTCATCTGACCGGGTAGTGGGGCAGTTCAGAGTTCAACCTTCAGGTTGCCAATGCTAAAGAGCAAGCTAAAGCTTGAACTCTGAACTCGTTGCTTCAACTGAACCACTAAAACGCTGGCCGTGTGAAATTGACTTCTCCGGCTGCTTTGGTTAAATTCTATACTTCAAAAATGGGTACGCCCCAGACGCGACGTTTTGAAGTAGTTTGAATGTCTGGATATGATAGTCGCCTGCGATTCAAATCCGCGCGAGCTATCATTTTCACACTTTTGATAGGAAGCTCCTGAAGACCTTCGCATGAATCGAACATTTACGCGATTCTGAGATTTAATACCCGAACCTGCTCCAAAATGGCAGGCTTCGAGGCGAAGGCGCTCCTATCGAATCCGATCACGAAGTAGTTGCCGTTTTTCAATTCGGCACAAACATAAATTCGGTTGACGCTTTCGTCAAGAGGCAGCCACGCCGGGCATTTTTGGCTCGGAGGCCGGATGTGCGCGTTTGCGACTGCGCTTCTTCTAAAGCTCCTGACGAAAAGCGGAGACCATCAGCGATGAGCGAAATTAACGTCCAATTAAAGGAAGGCGCGAGCGCCGTGTTGTCTGTGCCCGTCACGGTCGCGGAAGCCTTGAAGCGTTTAGACCGCGACGTGGCGAAGCAGGCTCTGGCGGCGCGCGTCAACGGGCGCGAGGTTGATCTGGCCTACACTTTGGAGAGTCAGGAGAATGGCGAGCCTGTCAGGATTGAACCCGTTCTGCCGCAGACGCTCGAAGGTTTGGACGTGCTCAGGCATTCGACGGCGCATCTGCTCGCCGCGACCGTGCTCGATCTATTCCCCGGAACAAAGCTCGGCATCGGCCCGGCGCTGCTTGACGATCCGCGCTACGGATTCTTCTACGACGTTATTACGCCGCGCGCTTTGACGGATGCGGATTTGCCCGTCATTGAAAAGAGAATGCGGGACCTCGTCAAGCGCAATTTGCATTATCGCCGTGCCGAGATTACGAAAGCCGAGGCGCTCAGTATCTTCGCGGAACGCGACGAGCCGCTCAAGTGCGAGTTAGTTGAAGAAAAGGCTGGCGAAGTTGTTAGTGTCTATTA
>JACCVS010000077.1 GCA_013698055.1 Acidobacteriota bacterium | reverse complement strand
CCCAAAATCTCGCACGCCCCCTTCACAGTCTCGCGCACCGGAATCCAATCTTCGTGAATCTCGATGCATACTTCGGACCTGAGTGCGATTTCATTCAACG
Source organism: Acidobacteriota bacterium (assembly GCA_013698055.1). Taxonomy (GTDB): domain Bacteria; phylum Acidobacteriota; class Blastocatellia; order Pyrinomonadales; family Pyrinomonadaceae; genus QHXM01. Next base: position 2,097 of record JACCVS010000077.1, on the reverse strand, counting down.
TAGTCGCCACGCCGCCCCGTGTCGGGTCGCGGAGACAGTGAATTGCATCCGTCGCGCCGGTGCGCCCGGCTTCCTCAATCATCTCACGGACGATCAAACCAAGCGGCGCGGTATCGCTCTCAATCTCTGTCTCCAGTTCAAGCTCGCCGCGCGCGATCATGATAGTCGTCCCATGATCTCCGATCATGCCACTTAAGATAACTTTGTCTCCAACCTGTGCGCGCGAAGCTGACAGGTGAATGGGTGATTCAATTACGCCGATGCCCGAAGTGTTGATGAAAATCTTATCCGCGCTTCCCTTTTGCACGACCTTCGTGTCGCCGGTGACAATTTCTACGCCCGCCTCCGTCGCAGCCTCACGCATGGATACAAGTATGCGCCGCAAATCCGCAACAGGAAAACCTTCTTCGAGGATGAAACCGGCGGACAGATAGAGGGGCCGTGCGCCACTTACGCACAAATCGTTAACGGTGCCGTTGACGGCGAGACGGCCAATGTCACCGCCGGGGAAGAAGATGGGATCGACCACGTAAGAATCAGTCGTGAAGGCGAGGCGTGCGCATTCCTGGCCATTGCCGACCTCGAAGACAGCCTGATCTTCAAGCTCTTCGAGCAGCGGGTTGCGTAAGTGTTCGAGAAAGAGACCTTCGACGAGTTCGTGCATCGCACGGCCACCGCTGCCGTGCGCGAGCGTAATCTGCTCGTCTCTGAACTTGTGCTTCCTTCGCCGCGCACGCTCCACGCGCTCGAAGAGCGGCGAGGGAGTGAATTCTGTCGTCATAACTTTTTCACTGCACGCCGTTGCGACCGGCAATCAATCTTGCGTCTTAGTTGAAAAGTACTCTTCTACTATAAATTTCTCTTGTGGTTTTCTTTTTCGGATGAGTTATACGCGCTTGCTTTGACGAGTTCATGCCGACCGCTCGGCCATCTTGGACAGCCTACCGAAGTTGTAGTATGCGGCGCACGCACCCTCGCTTGAGACCATGCAGGAGCCGATGGGCGTCTCTGGGGTGCAGGCCGTGCCAAACACCTTGCACTCCCAGGGCTTCTTCACGCCTTTAAGAATCTCGCCGCACTGGCAAGCTTTCGGGTCAGCGATGCGTAAGCCCGGCACGCTGAATTTCAACTCCGCGTCGAACGCGGCATATTTACTTTGGAGTTTCATGCCACTGTGCGCGATGGAGCCTAAACCCCTCCACTCGAAATAATCACGCGGCTCGAAGACCTCGAAGATCGCTTCCAGAGCTTTGCGATTTCCGTCGCGGCTGACACAGCGCCCGTACTGGTTCTCTACTTCGGCGCGGCCTTCGACGACTTGTTTGACTACCATGTAGACGGACTGCAACACATCGAGCGGCTCAAAGCCTGAGACGGCGACCGGCTTTCCGTATTCGCGCGGGACGAACTCGTAGGGGCGCGTGCCGATGACGGTGCTGACGTGGCCGGGGCCGACGAAACCGTCCAGTTGCAGGTCGGGCGAATCGAGCATCGCCTTGAGCGCGGGCACAATCGTGATGTGATTGCAGAAGATGCTAAAGTTCTCAACGCCGTCTTTCACCGCCTGAAGGATGGTCATCGCGGTCGAAGGCGCGGTGGTCTCGAAGCCGAGCGCAAGGAAAACGACTTGCCGGTCAGGATTCTTCTTCGCAATCTTCAAGGCGTCGAGCGGAGAGTAAACCATCCGCACGTCCGCGCCTCGCGCCTTAGCGTCGAGCAGGTTCGTCTTCGAGCCGGGAACCCTCATCATGTCGCCGAAGGTGGTGAAGGTCACATTCGGTTCTAGCGCTATCGAGATAGAATCGTCCACGCGTCCCAGAGGGATAACGCAGACGGGGCAGCCGGGCCCGTGAATCATCGTGATGTTTTCGGGCAGCAAGTCCTCTATGCCGTATTTAAAAATAGCGTGGGTGTGCCCGCCGCAGACCTCCATGATTTTGAGCGGGCGCGTAGTTAGACGCGCGATCTGCTCGGCCAGTTTTCGCGCGATGTCGCCTTGCCTGTATTCGTCTATGAATTTCATTTCTCAGGCATCCCTTCTTCGACGTCTTTGCTTGTACCCATCACCCCGTGCTGGAGGAGTGTATGCACAATGTC
>JACCVS010000076.1 GCA_013698055.1 Acidobacteriota bacterium | reverse complement strand
CAGATGATTAGCAATCGCGGCGTAAAAGTCTGGCCGGGTGGAAACTCCGAGACGTTCTGCTCAGACCACTGGCGCTGTCGCTTCACGCCGCAAGCGGAAGGAAGCCCAATCAACCACAGCGAAATCGTTCAGCTTCTGCAACGCATCAATGATGGAGGCTTTGATTTCATCAAGACGGAGAACCTCTGCACCTTCGACGGCGAGCGCGGTTATTCGCTTGATCAGGGAGCATGAAAAGCAGGGATGAGGGATGAGGGATGAGGGATGAAAGTGTAGTGGCTAAGATGAGTCGTTCAGCTTACGAAGCCTTTAGTTTCATTCTTTATCCTTCCGCGTTCATCCTTATCGTTCACAGGAGAGAATGATGATTGAGACGGAACAGAAGGTTGAAGATAGGATTCATGATGCCCAGGCCTTGAGGCCTCTGGTGGCCGTCATCATGGGAAGCAAATCCGACTGGGAGACGATGCAACATTCGGATGAGATGCTGACGCGCTTTAATGTTCCGCATGAATGTCGTGTTATCTCGGCGCACCGCACGCCCGTGATGGCGACGGACTTTTCCGAGACAGCAGAGACGCGGGGGCTGGAAGTGATTATCGCGGCGGCGGGCGGCGCGGCTCATCTGGCCGGAGTCGTCGCCGCGCAAACCCTGCTTCCGGTGCTTGGCGTGCCGATGGAAAGCAAAGCGCTCAAGGGGCTGGACAGCCTGCTCTCCATCGTGCAGATGCCCGCCGGAATCCCGGTCGGCACACTCGCCATCGGCAAGGCGGGCGCAATCAACGCCGCGCTCTTCAGTATCGCCATCCTTGCCAACACACGTCCCGAGCTGCGAGAGAGGCTCCGCCAATTCCGCACAGATCAGGAAAGACAAGTCCGCGAAGCGACGCTGCCGTGAAAAGCAGGAGTCAGGAGTCAGAATTCAGAAATCAGAATAAAAACAAAAGCGGTCGCAGCCTTGTTATTCTGACTCCTGAATTCTGGATTCTGTCTTTTGACTCCTTAAGCACAATTTCACTTGGAAAACTTTTTGAATGAGCGCAGAATATGCGTGAGCGAAAAGTTTTCATCTCAGAACCTGCCTTGACTGATAACGCCGTCCTCGTCAAAGCGTGCTGCTTTCGCACTTCTTTCGCTGAATCAAGGGAAGCCCAGACCATGATCGGCCAGATCGTTTCTCATTATCGTATCCTGGAAAAACTCGGCGAGGGCGGGATGGGAGTGGTCTATGCGGCGGAAGATACTCACCTGGGTCGGCACGTCGCCATCAAGTTTCTCTCATCTGCGACTTCCGACGAGCATCACTTCAAGGCGCGCTTCCTGCGCGAGGCACGCGCCGTCTCTCATTTGACGCACCCGAACATCGCCATGATCTACGATTACGGCGAGACGGCTGAGGGCTATCCATTCATTGTCATGGAGAAGGTCAGTGGCAGGCCTCTCAGCGATCTTCTTAATGAAAACGATCTGACGCTGCCGCGAGCCGTCGAGATTATAGAGGATGTGGCCGACGCCCTCACTGAAGCGCATGAGCAGGGAATCGTTCACCGGGACATCAAGCCATCGAATGTCTTCATCACCGAGCGCGGCCAGGTCAAGGTACTCGACTTCGGGCTGGCCAAGCAGATGAATGAAGAACACCGCAGCCAGGCAGACCCGGACGCGCGCACACTTCTTCACACGCACACGCGCAGTGATATCGTCGTCGGCACGCCGCTCTACCTTTCGCCCGAACAGGCGAAAGGGGCACCCGTTGATGGACGCTCCGATTTGTTCGCGCTTGGCGCGCTGCTTTACGAATGCATCGCGGGCAAGCAAGCCTTCTCCGGCTCAAGCGTCATCGAGATCGGAGCGCAGATTCTTCACGTTGATCCGCCACCGCCTTCCGCGTTTAACCCGCATGTGCCGAAAGAGCTTGATCGAATCGCTTTGAAGGCGCTGTCTAAAAAGCCGGACGCGCGCTATCAAACGGCGGCGGCGATGATCGAAGATTTGCGCAAGGTGCGCACGAAAGTAGCCGGAGATACCCACCGCATCGAGCGCATTAAAGATGACC
>JACCVS010000061.1 GCA_013698055.1 Acidobacteriota bacterium | reverse complement strand
ACGATGGCGGGCTGGGTTGGAGCTAATTCGGGATGAGCGGGGAACTGTTCGGCGCTGACTTCGACGCCCAGCACCGTTTGTCCTCCCTGAACCCTGTCACCATTTCGCAGATAGGCTTCCTGAACTTTTTGCCCGTTAACATAAGTTCCATTGAGCGAGCCGAGGTCGCGCAGGAAGCAACGGGGCGGAGCAATTTCCAGGATGCAATGATTACGAGAGAAGTACCTGTCATCGGGCAGGCAGAGATGCGCCGTCTCACTTCGTCCGATCAGAAAAGTGTCGTGCTGCTCGAAGACAAAGCTGCGCCCGCCGTGTGGGCCTGAAAGAACTCTTAAAGTAACTTGCATGTTAGGAAGTATGAAGTAAGAACGCTAAACATGGAAGTATAGACCCTGTTTCGTAGATCATAGCCCCGCATTCAAAGCTCATCTTTCTCTTTACGCTTCTAGGGAGTTGACGCGCTCGTTTCCCTGTCAATCTCCAGGTCGTCAAATGCAACCTCATTCGTCTCGCTCGTGTAAAGGCCGACATAACCTTCAGCGTTGGCCGTATCTGTGATGCTCTTGAGAAACTGGCCGTTGACGTACATGCTGAGTTGCGAGCCTTGAGAGCGAACTTCGATTTGATTAGAGTTAGTTCCGGTGCGAATTAACGCCGACTCAGTCCAGTTGACTATATTCGTGGGTGCGCCGTCAATGAAACGGACGATCTCGTACTTGGGGATCGGGCCTGTATAAATCAGAAATCCGTATCCTTCAAGATTGCCTTGCGGGCTAACCTTTCCATGAACGATTAATCCGTAACCATATTCGGGCGACTTTCCATCGACATTGCGTGCCGTTACCCTCACGGTCGCACCCTTGCTCACGTAGCTGATAAGGTCATCCTGGCTATTGTTCAGAGGAAACATGTAAACATAGAGCTTTGGCCTGCCCTTCATGTGATACTCGCCGTCCTGGTAGAAGCTGCCGTAAGCCTTATCTCCAACCGGCCAATTCTGATTTGAAAAATCGTCCTTCAGAACAGTTGAAGGAACAGAGGCTTTATTCCGGTTCGTGTTGTTCGCATTAGCAGGAATATTGACTTTGGTGTTCGCATTGTTGACGACAACGCGGTTCGAGTTTTTGTTGTCGCTGTCCGCAGAGTCTCTGCCGATAATTGAGAGCAGCACGACGATTCCAATGCCGAGCACGATCACTCCGACGATTGCGCCGATGATCCACGGTCTGGCGTTTGGTTTCGCCCCTCCCAAGGCATGAGGCGCATACGGAGTTGGATTCCATGAAGGATTCGCTGGTGCGGGAGCAGGAGGAGTTTGTGCGTAATAATTTTCAGGGGGCGGAGTGGTGTCGCGCGGCGGATTGTAAGCGAGCGTGGCGTTCGGGTCGAAGGAGGAAGGCGCGACGCCGCCGATACCGGCCTGGGTCAGCCGAGCGCCGTCCTCAAGACAAAATTGCTGTGCATCATCCGCATAAGTGCGATTGCAAGCAGGGCATTGTTTCATTTGAAATCTCGCTCGATTCTAAGTCCCGTTTAAGTCCTGATAACAATTCCGCATCGCCCGCAAAACTTTGTGCCCGCCGGATAAGGAGTATGGCAATTATGGCAGATGACCTGGTTTTGGCGTGAGGAGACAGTAACCGCCGGTGCGTTCTGAATGGGAATCCCGCAACGCCCGCAGAACTTCGTGCTCGGCGCATAGTTGGTTCCGCAGCGAGAGCATTGGACGCCCCCCGTGCCGTGAGGGACAACGGAGCCGCTGCTGCCACTGCCGAAACTGCCCGCAACGCCTGATGTACGCACATTGCCATGACTCCCCTGGTCGCCTTCGCTCACCGGAAGGAAGACGCGGCCACCACAGCGCCCGCAGAATTTAACTCCAGCCGCAAAGCGCGAGCCACATTGACTGCACATGACAACGCCTGGCAGACTGCTGGCGGGGCCGCTGATGCTGCCACCAATGCTGCCGCCGCGCGATGGCGACAACTGTCCGCCTGAATGATGTGGCCGCAGCACAGCCTGGATAATCTGTTCACTTGAGTCGGGGCGAATCTCAATCACGCGCTCGTCATCAACTTCGCCAGCGCGAGAAACACGAAGCACGTGGCGACCCGCAGCGATGGATTTAAGAATGACGCGACCGGAGCGACCGACGCTTCCATGCCTTTCATCGTCAACGTAAACTTCTGCACCCACGGGAGCCATGACGACGACGCGCGAATCTCCTTCAGATCCGCCCTCGTCCTCTTCTTCTTCCCCGGCAGCTTTCTCTAACTCCTCAATCCACGCGGCAACTGTGGCGGGACGCTTCTCAGGCTCTTTTTCAAGCGCGTGCATCACGGCGCTCTCGACGTCCTTCGGAATGTCAGAGCGCAGGCTGCTCAGGGGCGGCGGCTGATTCATAATCTTCTGCATCACGAGCTGCGTCAGGTCGCCTGAGAAGGGAGGACGCCCGCCCAGCATGTGATAGGCGATGACGCCGAGCGCGTAAACGTCTGCGCGAGCGTCGAGCTTTGTGTCCATCTGCATCTGTTCGGGAGCCATGTATTCTGGCGTGCCGATGATGCCGCGCGAGGCCGGGCCGCTGCCGCTGATGCCGCTCGTATCGGCAATCGCCTGATTAACAATCTTCGCAAGTCCGAAGTCGCCGACTTTGACGATGCCATCATCTAATGCCGCTACGCTCTTCTTGCGCGGCTGCGTGATGAAGATGTTAGCGGGCTTCAAGTCACGATGGAGGATGCCCTCGTCATGCGCCGCCTCGACGCCAGCCGCAACCTGGCGCAGCAGGTTCAGCGTGCGATAGACGCTCAGTGTTCCTTCACGGCGCAGCAGGTGGTGAAGTGTCTCGCCTTGAACATATTCCATCACGAGGTAGAAAACGCCCTCGGGACTCTTGCCGAAGTCCGTCACGTCAACGACATTCGTGTGTCGGATAGAAGCGGCAGTCCGCGCCTCGCGCTCAAAGCGAGC